>DATHSE010000087.1:0-5898 GCA_035464455.1 Anaerolineae bacterium
GGCCATCGCCACCGGCACGGTGGACTGGGACCTCATGGAGATGGGTGCGCCGTTCGAGGGCGACACCGCCGGCCGCGGCCTGCTCGACCCGATGCCCGAGTGGGTGGCCGAGCAGATCGACATGGACGACTACGTCGACTACCTGAAGCCGCCCATCGGCACCTGGGATGACCAGGTCTACCGCGTCTCGATCGATGGTGACACGCACACGCTGGCGTACCGCACCGACTACTACGACCAGGAGGAATGGGCAGCCGAGTGGGCTGAGTCGGAGCTCAACACCGACGGCAGCGAGTGGGCACCACCCACCACCTGGGAGCAGGTCAACGCACACTCGAAGTTCCTTGCCGGCAAGACGGACCCGCTGACCGGGCTTGACGCCTACGGCATCGTCGATCCGCTCAACTACCTGTGGGGCGGCTTCGGCTTCTACTTCCTCGCCGACCGCGCTGCGCCCTACGTCAAGCATCCGGACAACGCAGCTTGGCTGTTCGATCCCGAGACCATGGCGCCGCTGGTCAACACCGCCGGCTGGGTGCAGGCCATCCAGGACGTGATGGACCTCATGGCGACGCCGGGCGCGTACCCGCCGGACCAGATCAACGCCGACCCGAACACGACCGCCTTCCAGCAGTTCCTTGCCGGCACCGGTGGTGCCGTCATGTGGTGGGGCGACGTGGGCTCCAACGCCCGCACCTCCGACACCTCGCTGGTGGGCGACGTGGTCGGCTTCGACATCAACCCCGGCTCGACCCGGGTCTTCAACTGGCAGTCCGGCGAGTGGGAGGACACGCCCAACGTGTCTCCGCACAACGCCTACATCGGCTGGGGCGTCTACGTCACCAACCGCGTCTCGGACGACGAGCTGAAGCGCAAGTGCGCATGGTCGGCCGCAGCGCACCTCGGTGGCAAGGACCTCTCGCTGTGGATGGCAGCCTATCCGTCCGGCTTCCAGCCGTACCGCAACTCCCACTTCATCTATGACGAATGGGAGGCCGCCGGCTACGAGCGAGCGTTCGTCGAGGATTACCTCGCCTCGAACGTCGACAGCTACAACCACCCCAACGCGGCCAACGAGCCACGCATCCCGGGCATCTTCCAGTACTACTCCAGGGCCGAGGACGAGCTCGTCAAGGGCCTTGGCAGCGGTGCTTCCGCACAGGAGATCGCGGACGCCATCGCAGCAGGCTGGGAGGAGATCACCGATCAGATCGGTCGCGAGAGCCAGATCGAGCTCTACCGAGCATCGCTGGGACTGTGACCGACCCGGGGGACGCAATGACCGCGTCCCCCGACCCGACCTCCGGGGTGCGCGCTCGCGCACCCCGACCCACTACCTCAGGGGGCGGACCGCTACGCGTGCGCTCCACTGACCGCATGGATCGATCGACTTGAGCGGCGCCGACCTCATCCACGTCGTCAACCCGGACGACATCTCCCGATCGCGCAAGCGCCTGGGCCGCCTCCTCATTCGCGGCTCGTTCCTGCTGCTGGTCGGAGTCGTCCTCGCGCAGGCGCTGAATGCGCTGGGCGTGCTGGACCTGGGCTTCCGGAACTGGCAGCCGACGCTCTTCGCCTGGATCTTCTGGTGCGTGTCCCTGTGCGTGGGCCAGGTGCTCATCCGGGGCGAGCAGGGCAAGCGGATCCTGTTCGTGCTGCCAGCGGCGCTCTTCGTCGTCTCGCTCACGGTCATCCCGCTGCTCCTCGGTGTGGCCATCGCCTTCTCGGACTGGAACCTCTCGTCGCCCACGGGCCCCACGTTCGCCGGCCTGGGCAACATCGAGCGCATGCTCTCGGACCCGTTCTACTGGAACGCCCTCACCAACATGGTGTGGTACACGCTCGCGGTCCTGGTGGAGTACGCCATCGCGTTCGGCCTCGCGCTGCTGCTCAGCTCGCAGATCCGGGCGCGCCGATTCTTCCGCGTGGCATTCCTGCTGCCGCTGATGCTGTCACCCGTGGCGGTGTCGTGGATGATCGGCAAGTCCATGCTCGAGTTCCGCTTCGGACCGGTCTCACAGCTGGCGCGCGCGCTGGGCTGGGACCAGCCGGCCTTCTTTGCCAGTGCCGACCTGGCCAGGATCACCATGAGCGTCCTCGACGCCTGGATCTTCATCCCCTTCATGATGATCATGCTGCTGGCCGGACTTCAGGCCATGCCCACCGAGGTGATCGAAGCGGCCCGCGTCGACGGCGCGTCAGCGTGGCAGACCTTCCGCAAGGTCATCTTCCCGCTGATGCTGCCGGTCTCACTGACGGCCATCATCGTGCGCATCATCTTCAAGCTGAAGCTGGCCGACATCGTCATCAACATCACCGCCGGCGGACCAGGCGGCGCCACTGACACGGTGACCAGCTTCATCTTCCGTGAGTATCGCGACAGATCGAACGTCGGCTACGGGACGCTGCTGGCCATCTTCTACCTCATCATCATCATCATCGGCCTGACAGCGCTCATCAGGGGCCTGGGCCGATGGATGAGGCCGTATTCATGACGCAGGCCATCTTCCGCGGCAGCGACGCCGACCTCGCCCACAAGGCCAAGTGGTGGTCCAGCCGCGTGGTCATCTACAGCGTGCTGATCCTGTGGACGGTCATCGCCCTCTTCCCCATCTTCTGGACCATCACGACCAGCTTCAAGACGGCGCCCGACGTGATGCAGAGCAACCTCATCCCGTTCCTCGACTTCGAGCCTGCCTGGCTGGGCTGGCGCTCGCTGGGCCTGTCACCAGACACGATCGGCGCTGAAAGCACGGTGCGGGACCAGTTCCTGGCCCGCTTCAGCAACTCGGCCATCGTGTCCGTCTCGGCCTCCGCCCTGGCGGTCTTCCTGGGCTCGCTCACGGGCTATGGGCTGTCGCGCTTCGGCTACCAGTTCGGCCCCTTGAAGAACGCCGACATCTCGTTCTTCTTCATCAGCCAGCTGATCCTGCCTCCGGTCGTCCTGGCCCTGCCCTTCCTCGTGCTCTACAAGGAGCTGGCACTCCTGGATACGCACATCGGGTTGATCCTGCTCTACACGCTGACGGTGCTGCCCATCGTCATCTGGATCATGCGTGACCAGTTCATGACCATCCCGACGGAGCTGGAGGAGGCCGCCCTGGTCGACGGCCAGGGGGTGTGGGGGGCGTTCGTCCGGATCATCCTGCCCATCGCCCTGCCGGGCATGATCGCCGCGTTCGTGCTGTCGCTCGTGCTGACCTGGAACGAGTACTTCTTCGCCTCGCTATTGACGTCGACCTCGACCATCACCCTGCCGGTGATGGTGGCCAGCCAGACTGGCAGCCAGGGCATCTCGTGGTGGACCATGGCCGCCATCTCGTTCGCCGCCATCCTGCCGCTGATCGTGGTGGGAGTGCTGCTCGAGCGGTTCATCGTCCGGGGCATGACGGCAGGTGCGGTGAAGTAGTCGGGGCACGCAGCAGCGCCGGGGAGCGCGCCCGGGGCACGCGGCGGCGCGACAGGCGAGACCGCCCGGGATCAGGCCTCGCCGGTCACTCCATGTTGGTGTGTCGGGCTCGCATGGAGTCCGCAGTCTGACCCAGCGCGTCCCGCAGCCGCAGGACGAGGACCTCGAAGACAAGGAACATGGCGCCCTCGAAGAGCGAGCCCATGGGCAGGACCGACTGGCCACCGACGTCCCGCGCCATGGTCTGTGCCGGGATGACCAACAGCTCGTCGGCCAGGTCGGCGGTCGCGCCGCCTGGCTCGGCCGTCACCACCAGCACTCGCGCACCGGCTGCCTGCGCCACACGACAGAGGGCGGACGCGGTCGGAAGCTCGCCGGGGCCGGCGGCGCAGAAGAAGACGTCACCCGGTCCCAGCGGGAAGGCGGTCATGTCGCCCTGCATGCACACGCTGAGGCCGAGGTGATGGAGCCGCATCGCCAGCGCCCGCATCATCAGGCCCTCCCGGCCGCAGCCGAACAGCATCACGCCGCGGGCGTCGACGATCGTGCGCACCACCGGCGCGAGGGCCGCCTCGTCCATGCGCTCGACGGTCGCGGCCAGCTCGGCAGCGACCTCGCGCAACGCCGACACCTCAGCCCTCGGCGACGCTGGCGATGATCTCGCGACAGCGTGCGTTGTCCGGGAAGGACCGCTGTGTCCCCGGGCGCAGGACCGAGTCGGCAGCGATGGCGCAGCCGAGACGGGCAGCCGCCGCCTCGGACCAGCCGGAGGCGAGTCCGAAGACGAAGGCGCCCACGAAGGCGTCGCCCGCCCCCGTGGTGTCGATGGCCCGGACCTTCGGCGTGGTCACCCGCTGAAGCTCGCCGTCCTCGCCGACGATGACCGCTCCACGCTCACCGAGCGTGACCAGCAGCCGCACGCCAAGGCCGTCCGCGGCGGCCGCCAGCGCGGCCGGGTCGTCTGCGTCGCCGGACAGGCCGGCAGCCCGGGCGATGATCGAGAACTCCGTCTCGTTGGGGATGAGCCAGTCGGTGACGGCGGCGAGCTCCGCGCTGACCGCGGCGCCGGGTGCCGGGTTCAGGACCGTGATGGCACCGCGTTGATGGGCAGCGCTGAAGGCAGCCGTGGTCACGGCCTGGCCGATCTCGAACTGGCCGACGACGGCGTCCACGCGAGCCAGCTCTGCGACGGCGGCTGCACCGTGCTCCGGCAGGAGTCCTTCGTTGGCGCCGGGCACGACGATGATGCGGTTGCTGCCATCCGGCTCCACCCAGATGGGTGCGACGCCGCTGGAGCCGGGAACACGGCGGACATAGGTGGTGTCGATGCCGAAGCCGGCGAAATTGTCGATGGTCTCGCTACCGTAGCTGTCGTCGCCGACGGCATTGACCATGGCCACCTGGGCACCCATCAAGCGCGCCATCACGGCCTGGTTGGCGCCCTTGCCACCGAAACCCTGGGCGAAGCGGTCACCGATGACCGTCTCCCCGCGCTCAGGCATCCTCGCCGCGTACGCGATCTGGTCGATCATCGTGCTGCCGACCACGGCCAGCCACGGTCCGGATCCGCTCTCCATCGCCTCCACGGCGTCCTCCTGCGCTTCAGTTGGGTGACCCTGGGTTCGACCACATTCTGGCACCCGTCGAGGGCACTCGAGGCAGGACGTCCACCTATAGTTGGACAGATACGTACAGCATGGGGTGATCGACTTGAGCTGGCTCCACGAGGTCTTCGGCGTCCAGAAACCCGTCATCGGCATGTGCCACTTCGCGGCCCTGCCCGGCGATCCCGATTACGACGAGCGGGCGGGACTCGCAGCCGTGGTCGAGCGGGCCAGGGCCGACCTGCGCGCGCTGCAGGACGGCGGCATCGACGCGGTCATGTTCTCGAACGAGTTCAGCCTGCCCTATCTCACCAAGGTCGAGCCCATCACCTCGATGGCCATGGCGCGGGTGATCGCCGAGCTCTATCCCGACATCTCGGTGCCCTTCGGGGTCAACGTGCTGTGGGACGGGGTGGCCTCGATCGAGCTGGCGGCCGCGACCGACGCCCGTTTCGTGCGCGAGATCTTCACCGGCGTCTACGCCAGCGACTTCGGGCTCTGGAACACGGACGTGGGTGCCGCAGCCCGGCGCCGACGGGCGCTCGACGCGCGGGACGTGCGGCTGCTCATGAACATCGTGCCCGAGGGGGCCCGCTACCTGGCCGATCGCGACGCGGCCGACATCGCCCGCTCGACGGTCTTCAACGCCAGGCCGGACGCCCTCTGCGTCTCCGGCCTCACGGCGGGCGCGCAGACCGACACGCAGGTCCTCTCCCGGGTCAAGCAGGCGGTCGGCGACACGCCCGTCTTCGTCAACACCGGGGTGAACCCGGGCAACGTGCGCGAGCAGCTGGCCATCGCCGACGGCGCGGTCGTGGGGACGTACTTCAAGGTCGACGGCACGTTCGAGAACGCCAGCGACCGCGAGCGCACGGCAGCCCTGAT
>DATHSE010000088.1:0-6137 GCA_035464455.1 Anaerolineae bacterium
AACGGCCCCGGCCAGCCGAACGGCCCGGTGCGCGTCGCTGCCCTGAGCTACTTCTTCCCCGCCCATGACGAGGCCGGGAACATCGAAGCTCTCGTCGACGAGGCGCTGCTGGAGCTGGGCCGGATCGCCGAACGCTTCGAGATCATCGCCGTCGACGACGGAAGCACCGACGGCACGGGCGCGATCGCCGACCGGCTCGCCGTGACCCATCCCGACGTCGTGCGCGTCGTGCACCACCCGGCCAACATGGGCTACGGTGCCGCGGTGCGCTCCGGCCTGGCGGCCGCGCGCTACCCGCTCATCTGCTTCACCGACGGTGACCGGCAGTTCCGCGTCGCGGACCTTGCGCGCCTCACAGCCCGTCTCGAGCCGGCCCCCGATGGCGCCGATGGCGCCGATGGCGCCGACGTCGTGGCCGGCTATCGCATCAAGCGTGCGGATCCCGCCCTTCGCCTGGCCTACGCCCGCGCCTATCGCGCCGCGCTGCGCGTCTTCTTCGGCCTGCGCGTGCGTGACCCCGACTGTGCCTGCAAGCTCTTCCGCCGCGAGGCGCTCGAGGGCGTGCGCGTAGAGTCCGGCGGCGCGTTCCTCTCGGCGGAGTTGCTCATCAAGATCGAGGGCCGCGGCGGGATGATCGTCGAGCAGGGCGTGCCGCACTACCCGCGCACGGCCGGCAGGGCGTCGGGCGCTGACCCTCGCGTGGTCGCGCGTGCGGTCAAGGACTTCTGGTCGCTGCGGCTGCGCCTGTGGGCCGGGCGGGAGGCGGCGCTCCGACGCGGCCAGCCCATCCTCGCCGACTCGGGGGGTGAGCGCCGCTAGCGGTCGTCCTCGTCGCCGTCGCCGTCGCCGAGGCGGTCGTCGAGCGGGCGGTCGTCCGGCCGCGGATCATCGGCCGGGGCCGGCCCGAAGGGCTCGCTGCCGAAGGTGGTGCCGCCCGGGCCACTCCCCTCCCCGGATTCGGGTTCGAGCGAGTTGACGAACTCACGGAAGACGCTGAGCCGCTCCTCCTCGTCGGCCTCGGGGATGACACCAGCACGATCGAGCACGGCCTCGGTGGCGAAGATGGGGGCACCCACGCGCACCGCGAGCGCGATGGCATCACTGGGCCTGGCGTCGATCTCGAAGTCGCTACCGCCCTGCACCAGCACGATGCGAGCCCGGAAGGTCTCGTCGGCCAGGTCTGAGACGAGGATGCGCCGGACGCTCACGCCCAGATCGCCGAGGATCGTCGCGAGCAGGTCGTGTGTGAGTGGCCGCTCGGTCTCCACGCCCTGCAGCTTCATGGCGATCGACTGCGCTTCCCAGCTGCCGATCCAGATGGGCAGGTAACGTGCTTCGCCGGCCTCCCGCAGGATGACCACGTGCTGGGACGAGAGCATGTGCACCCGCACGCTCTCGACCACCATCTCGCGCGTCGCTCCGGTCATGGACCGATTCTAGCGGTGTGCCGGTACGTGGCAGAAAGCGACCGGGCCAGCCACCTTCAGCTCACCGCGAGCGTGGTGCGATAGATGCCCTCGGGCGTGACCCATACGAGCGTGTCGTCCCTGCGTTTGCCCTTCTTGGTGGTGCCACCCTCGATGACATACATGCCGCGTACATCGTCCATCTCGTTGCCCTCGCCTGACGACTGCCATTGGCCGATATAGCTGCCGTCGACCTTGCTGAAGCCGACGAAGCGGGCGTGCAGCGCGTCGTAGAGGTAGACGCGCCCGTCGGTAGAGGAGCGCCCGGAGCCGTCGAGCAGGCGGTAGTCATGGCCGGGCCGCAGGTCGGCGTCGTCAGGCGGTAGCGCGATGGCAAAGTTGCCGTCCCAGCGGCCGTAGGTGTGGCGGCGCAGGGTGTTCTCGAAGAGCGTGTAGACATCGAAATCGATGTAGAGGTCCAGGAACGAGGCCACCTCGGCCGCTTGCGATGCGAGGTACGGCGAGGGCTCCTGGAAGGAGCTGGCGTCGAAGGTCTGCTGGTAGCGCATGATCTGGTTCAGGGACGGCTCGGCGACGTAGATGCGGTACTCGCCCACGACGGGGTCGTAGGCTTCGACATCACCATGGTCGGCCTCGAAACCGGAGCGGCCCTGGAGGGACAGCTGCGCCAGCGTACCGGCACCGGCAGAGTTGGAGGGGCGCCAGCGCCAGGGTCGGGCCTTGTCGTCGACGATGACCACGTCTGGGCCCGCGGCCGCCAGCTGCACGGGCTCACCGATGGTGCGATCGGTGCCCCGCTGCTTGTCGCCCTCGCGGACGATCGCGGCGATCTTGCCGCTGTCGAGGTTGGCGCGATAGACCGTCAAGGTGGCACGATCGATGTATATGGCACCGTCCCTGGGGCCCTGCACGAGGTAGGCGGGGTCGGATCCCTCGGGCAGTCCGCTGATGCGCTCGATCGCCGGTGTGTGGGCGAGGTAGAGCACATCGAGGCCCGCGCGAACGCGATCCTCGAGGTCGTCGAGCGCCGGTGCCGTGAGCCCCGTGCCGCGCGCCTGGCGCACCTCGGCCCAGGCCCCGCGGTAGTACCCGAGCGCCGTCTCGGGCTCGGTGGTGAGCAGGTTATCCGCACGGTTGGCGAGGTCCAGGGCTGACCCCAGCGCGGTGTCGCTGCCGGCGAAGCGCTCTACCTCGCTGACGTCACTGCCGCGCGGGGCGAGCGCGAGGACCAGCCCGACCAGGAAGACGACGGCCACGAGCGCCAGCAGGCCCATCGCGGCGCGGCGCTGGTATTCGGCGCGCGAGGCGCTGGCCGAAACCTCATGGGCGTGTGCCTCGCGCCGAGGCATGGCTTCCCAGAAGCGCTCGCGCACCGAGCCGACCGCCCCGGCGACGCCGGCCGCCGAGATGCCGACGGGCTCCGTCGCCGTCGCGGGCAGGTCGCCGTACGCGTCGGCAGCCGGCGCGACGGAACGACCACGGACGCGAGTCATCTGCTCCTTGGCCTCGACCGCGATGATGCCGTCAGAGCCGGCTCCGCCAGAGGCCACGAAGAGGTGGTGGAGGTGTTCCACGGCCGCCTGCGGGTGCAACGTCAGGACTGCGCTCTTCAGCTCCTCGGTGCCGACCGTCTCGGTCAGGTTTCGTGACACGAGGACCAGGGCATCGCCGACATAGAGCTCGCCGCGCCAGACGTCCACCGCGCGAGCCTCGTCGCTGGGCAGGCCGCCGGGCGCGCTGCGGTCGGGCAGGAGCAGGCGGGCCGAGCGCACCAGATATGCCTCAGCGGCACCCAGGGTGGCGAGGTAGATCTCGTTGTTGCGGATGACGGCAGCGGCGACACCGAGCGCGCCCGGGGGGAGGCCGGCGCCCTCGCGGCTGCTGCGCAGCCGGCGATCGGCGCTCTTGACCGCCTTCTCCAGGCAGACCGGCACGCCTGCCGACTCGTCGTAGTAGTACTCGTGCCGGATCGTCTCCGCCACGAGCTTCGTGGCCTCCCGGGTCCGGGGTCCGGGGATGGTGGAGTCCACGAGCACGAAGAGGACGCCCTTGGAGCGGGTCTTCGATCCGGTCGTCGGCCGGGTCACGCTCAAGGTGTCGGCTGAGGTCGGAAGCCGGTCCCGCTCGCTGATCGATCCATGCGTGATCTCGAGTCGGGTAGCCATGAGCGGCCTAGTCTAGCGCGGCTCTCGCGATTCCCCGCTGCGCGGCCCTCGCACGACGACGTGCAGCTCGAGCAGGCGCTGCCCCCCCGGCGCCGAGGCGAAGGCGTCGAGCAACTCTGCCGATCGCAGACGCAGCTCCTGGCCCACGCTGGCATCGTCGGCCGAGACCAGGAGTGCGGGTGGCCGGATCTCCAGCAGACGGGTGGCGGCAGTGGCCGGCGGCACCAGCTCGGAGACGATGCGGTTCCAGGAGGAGATGGCGCGAGCCGAGCGCAGCTCCTCGTCGAGGCCCAGTTGAGAGGCGATGCCCGGCAGCAGGTCAGCGAGCCGATGGACGGGCCGTCTACGCTGGTGCATCGGGCGCCCTATGTCGCGCATGGACGGACACTGCCGCCGGCGACCTGCCACAGGGTGGAGGCCGAGACCAGGGCGGGATCCAGGTCGTCAGGCGTGGTCGTCGTCACGATGGCCTGCGGCAGGCTGCCGATACGTCGAACGAGATGTGCGCGGCGCTCGGGATCGAGCTCGCTGAAGACATCGTCGAGCAGCAGCAGTGGCGGCCGGGCATCGAGCTGCGTGAGCAGGTCCAGCTCGGCCAGCTTCAGCGCCAGGATGGCGGTCCGCTGCTGACCGCGGGAGGCGAACTCGGTCAGTCCGCGACCGCCGGACTCGAAGACGAAGTCGTCCCGGTGCGGGCCCACCAGCGTGGCGCCGTTCCAGACCTCCTTGTCCGACGTCTCGCGCAGCCGACGACGGAGGGCATCCTCGTTGCGCTCGTGGGGGCCGGCTTGCACGTTGGAGACATAGCGCAAGGCAAGATCCGCTTCGTCAGGCGCGATCTCCCGGTGCGCCTCGGCCAACGGTCCCGCCAGCGCCGCCAGCGTCTCGTGGCGCCAGTCGAGGATGCGGCCGCCGTGCTCCACGATGACCGAATCCCAGTAGGCCAGCTCGGCCCGATCGGCTTGCTCCTCGCGGATGCGTCGCAGCAGTGAGTTGCGCTGGGTGAGCGTGCGCTGGTAGGTGGACATCAGCGCGGCCGCGGTCGGCTCGCGCTGTGCCACCAGGCCGTCCAGCAGGCTGCGCCGCGGCGTTGGCGATCCGACGATGAGCAGCATGTCTTCGGGCGCGAAGAGAACGGTGCGCAGGACGGCTGACAGCGCGGTCGCCCGCCGGTTCACGCCATTGACGCGGATGCGCTTGCGAGTACCCGGGCCGGCACCCCTCGCGTGGATCACCACCTCCAGCTCCTCGCTGCGACCGGCCAGCTCGACCCGTGCCGAGACACGGGCGAGATCAGCGCCCCAGCGGACCAGCTCCGGGTCGCTGGAGCTGCGATGGGAGCGACCCGACGAGAGCACGACCAACGCCTCCACGAGGTTCGTCTTGCCCGCAGCGTTGCGCCCGACGACGACCTGCGGCCCATCGCCGAACGCTACCTCGAGATGCTCATAGCTGCGAAAGCCGTCGAGCGTCAGCGTGCGGACAGGCATGCGACTGCTGTTCGGGCATGGTTGCCGGCAGCAGGTGCGGTGGCGCCGGCGATAGCGATCAGGAAGGCGTGCGCACGGGCATGATCACGTGCACGTAGGCAGGGTCATCCACGGGTTTCAGCACGCCGGGGGCCAGGGGGCCGCTGAGCTCGATGGCGAGCTGCTCGCCGTCCATGTTCTGGAGCGCTTCGACCATGTAGCGTGCGTTGAAGGCGATGGTGACCGGGTCGCCCTCCAGCTGCGCGTCGACGCGGCCCTCGGCATCGCCGATGTCGGCCTTGGCGTTGACGGCGATGGCGCCAGGGTTGGCCTCCTCTCCGAAGCCGAGTCGCACGACGTTGGCCGATGACGAAGCGATGAGGGCCGTCAGCCGCACGGCCTTCAGGAGGTCATCACGCTCCACGAGCGCACGAGTACTGTGCGAGGTCGGCAGCACTGACTGGTAGTTGGGAAACTGGCCGTCGATGAGCCGGCTGACCACCTCGGTGGTGTCGACCTTGAAGATCACCTGGCTCTTGGGTTGGGCGAGGATGATATCGACCGGCTCGTCGGTATCACCGAGGATGCGCATGAGTTCGACGTACGAGCGTGCCGGGATGACGACGCTGGTCTCCTCGACCGACTGCAGCAGGTCGAGCGTCTTGACCGCGATGCGGTAGTTGTCGGCGGCCGCCAGCGTCAGGGTCTCGCCGGACAGCTGCGTCAGCACTCCCGTCAGGATCGGCCGCGTCTCATCGGCCGCGGCAGCGAATGTCACCTCGCCGAGCGCGCGACGCAAGACCTTCTGGCTGACCTGGGTGGTGGGTCGCTCACCCGCCGCCGGGATGACCGGGAATTCCTCGGCATCGATGCCTCGCAGGCGGGTGGTGTAGCTACGTGCCCGGATGAGGAGGGTGTGGCCCTTCTCCATCTCGAGATCGACGCGCTCTCCGGAGGGCAGTCCGGCGACCATGTCCGTGAGCAAGCGCGCGGGCACCGTCATGGTGCCATCGACCTCGATCTTGCCTGGCACCCACACCGAGATGCCGATCTCGAGGTTCGTGGCAGTGAGACGG
>DATHSE010000089.1:0-6810 GCA_035464455.1 Anaerolineae bacterium
GGCCTGGTGGAGACGACGCCCATGATGATCGGCTTCCAGTCTGCCGGCGCCGCGCCGCTGGTGCAGGCCCACGACGTGGACGATCCCCAGACCATCGCTACCGCGATCCTCATCGGACGGCCGGCCAGCGGGCACCTGGCACTGGCCGCACGGGATGAGTCGGGTGGGCTCATCGACGCCGTCACCGATGACGAGATCCTCGCCGCCTATCGCGACATCGCACGCCTGGAGGGCATCTTCTGCGAGCCTGCCAGCGCCGCCTCGGTGGCCGGGGTGCGCAAGGTAGTGGGAGAGGGGCGCATCGACCCCGGCGCCACCATCGTGGCCGTGCTCACCGGCCTCGGCCTCACGGATCCGGATACGGGCATGACCCTGACCACGGCCCCGCTCGAGGCAGAGCCCAGCGTGGCGAGCGTCCGCGGCGCGCTCGGCTGGTGAGCGCTGCACGCTCGGCTGCGGACCTCGTCGGGCGCAGGATCAGCATCGACGTTCCCGCCACCACTGCCAACCTCGGCGCTGGCTTCGACGCTCTCGCGCTGGCGCTCGACCTGGCCACCGTCATCAGCGTCGACGTCGTGCCGGCCACGACCCGGCCGGACGTACACGTCGAGGTCCGGGGCGAGGGCGCCGGCCAGCTACCGACGGGGCGGCGCAACCGTTTCGTGACCGCCCTGCTCGGGGGGCTGTCGGCGCTGGCCATCGATCCCGCCGGCGCGGGCTGGCACGTGTCCATGACCAACCGCATCCCGGTCGCGCGCGGCCTCGGCTCATCGGCCTCGGCCACTGTGGCGGCGCTGGTGGCGGCCGATGCCCTGGCCGGCGGCGGTCTCGGCCGCGAGCGGATGCTGGAGCTTGCTGCGGTCTCCGAGGGCCACGCCGACAACGCTGCGGCGGCCATCTACGGTGGCCTCTGCGTGGTGACCACGGTGGACGGCGTCCCGCGCGCCATCCGCTTCGAGCCGCCCGAAGCACTGCTGGCGGCGCTCTACATCCCGGACAGGCACCTCTCTACCGCGGCCATGCGTGCGGCCCTGCCCCCGACCGTGCCCTTCGCCGATGCCGTCCACAACGTCGGCGCGGCGACCCTGGCCCTGGCCGCCTTGAGCCAGGGTCGCCTGGACCTGCTGGCGCCGGGCACGGTGGACCGGTTGCACGAGCCCTACCGTGCGCGCGCGTACCCCGAGCTGCCTGAGCTCATCGGGGCAGCGCTGGCGGCCGGCGCGAAGGGTGCGTGCCTGTCGGGCGCCGGGTCGACCGTCATCGCCTTCAGCGACGACGTCGCCGCGGCAGCCACCATCGCTGCCGCCATGGAGCGGCGAGCCCAGTCGCTGGGGATGACCGGACGCGCCGCGGTGCAGGCGGCACGCGCCGAGGGTGCACGGGTCATCGAGGACGGTGACGTCCGGCCCGCCGGCCCAGGCGCCCGGCTCACGTAGACTCCGCACATGTCCCGACTCATCGTCCAGAAATACGGCGGCTCTTCGCTGGCAGACGCCGAGCGCATCCGCCACGTGGCCGGGCGCATCGCGCGCGACCGCCGGGCGGGTGACGATCTCGTGGTCGTGGTCAGCGCCATGGGCGACACCACCGACCATCTCACCGAGCTGGCCGCGGCCATCACCGACGAGCCCGATGCCCGCGAGATGGACCTGCTGCTGGCCACCGGTGAGCACATGAGCGGCACGCTCGTGGCCATGGCGCTGCATGCCCAGGGCATCGAGGCCATCTCGCTCACCGGACCGCAGGCAGGCATCCGCACCGACACCAGCCACGGTCGCGCCCGCATCGCCAACATCGACCCGGCACGCATGCGTCGCGAGATCGAGCGCGGCCGGGTGGTCATCGTGGCCGGCTTCCAGGGTTCGACCGACGAGTCCTTCGCCACCGGCGAGTTCACCACCTTGGGGCGCGGCGGCTCGGACACCACCGCGGTGGCACTGGCGGCCCGCCTGCGCGCCGACGCCTGCGAGATCTACACCGATGTGGAGGGCATCTTCACGGCCGATCCGCGAGTCGTCCCCGACGCGCAGCTCATCCGCAGGATCGGCTACGAGGAGATGCTCGAGCTGGCCCACCAGGGGGCGCAGGTCATGCAGACACGCGCCGTCGAGCTGGGCTGGGTCAATGATGTCGTCATCCGGGTGCGCTCCACGTTCAGCGACCACCCAGGCACCAGCATCGAGGAGGTATCCGCTGTGGAGCTGCGAGACAAGGTCCGCGCGATGGCGCTCGACCGCAAGGTGGCCAAGGTCACCATCGTCGGCCTGCCCGATCGACCCGGCATCGCGAGGGCCATCTTCGAGCCCATGTCGGACCAGGGCATCAACGTGGACATGATCGTGCAGAACGTGGGCCACGAGGGTGCCACCGACCTGTCCTTCACCCTCGACCGTGTCAACCTCAGCCGCGCTGAGCGCCTGCTGGAGCTGCTGGCCAACGACCTTGGCTTCGCAGCGGTCCAGACCGACGCTGCAGTGGCCAAGGTCAGCATCGTCGGAGAAGGCATCCACAACCACCCCGGCTACGCTGCCCAGATGTTCGGTGCCCTGGCCGATGAAGGCATCAACATCAGCATGATCTCGACCTCGGAGATTCGCATCACCTGCATCATCGCCGAGGACCAGCTCGACGCGGCCGCCAAGGCCATCCACCGCACCTTCCGGCTGCAGGAACCCGAGATCGTCGAGGCGGGCGAGGAGGCCGGCGCTGGCTGAGCGATCGGGCGCCCTGCCCGCTTTCGTCGCCCGACTGGATCGCTTCGAGCGCGTCGGCTCCACGCAGGCCGTGGTCCGCGACTGGCTCGAGGCCGGCGTGGAGGAAGTCTGCGTCGCCGTCACCGACGAGCAGACCGAAGGCCGCGGCCGGCTCGAGCGGGTCTGGCAGGCGCCGTCGGGGCGCGCGTTGCTCGTCTCGGCCGGTTTCCGGCCTGCAGGGCTGCGGGCAGCACACGGCTGGCGGCTGGCGGCCATCAGCTCCATCGCCATGCTTGGTGCCGCCACCTCGCTGCTCGGACCGACCGCCGATCGACTGGCGCTGAAGTGGCCCAACGACATCGTCGCCATCCACCACGGTCGCGTGCGCAAGGTGGCGGGCGTGCTCAGCGAGGCCAGCCTGCAGGGCGACCAGGTGCTGAGTTCCGTCGTCGGCATCGGTGTCAACGTCGACTGGCCGGCAGCCGACTACCCGGCCGACCTGGCCGACAGCATGTGGAGCCTCTCGGAGGCTTCCGGCCGCCGTCGCATCGACCGTGACGCGCTGCTCGCGGCCTGGCTCGAACGCCTGGGGCCGCTCTACGATGCGCTTCGGGCCGGGCGCTTCGATGGTCTGCGCTGGGCGGATGCGCAGATCACCACCGGCGCCGTCGTCGAGGTCGAGACCGAAGCCGGCAGCATTCGTGGGACCGGCGTCGGCATCGATCGCGAGAGCGGCTCGCTGCTGGTCCGTACCGGGCCCGGCCAGCCCCTCAAGGCCATCCCCGCTGGCGACGTGGTGCGCTGTTCGGTCGGGGACGCGGCCTGACACCTGTAACAGCTAGACTTCCCCGGTGTTCTGGAAGGGGAGAGGGCGTACCTCAGCTGCGGCTGTCGTCGTTCCGTTCGATGCGGATCGGCCGGCGGTGGAGGCTGCCAAACGGGACCCTGGCGCCTTCGAGCAGCTGTATCGGAAATACGTGTCACAGATCTATGGCCTGGCGCTCTACGAGACCCGCGACCCGCACGCTGCCGAGGACGTCACCGAGACGGTGTTCCTGAAGGCGCTTGCCGCTTTGCCTCGCTTCCGGGAGCAAGGTGAAGGCGGTGACTCGACGTTCAAGGTCTGGCTCTACGCCATCGCCCGCAACGTCATCGCCAACGAGCGGCGTCGGAGCTGGCGCCACCCGGAGGACCCCATCGAGCTGGCGCTCGACCTGCGCGCGGCCGACGACCCGGCAGCCACGGCTGAGCTGCACATGGAGGCCGAGCGTGCACTGGAGGCCGTGATGGCGCTCCCACCGGAACGTCGCCAGGCGGTCGTGCTGCGCTTCGTGAATGGGCTCAGCGCGGGTGAGATCGGTGAGATCATGGGCAAGTCCGAGGGCGCCGTGCGGGTGCTCATCCACCGTGCCCTGCTCTCGGTACGGCGGCGGCTGGAAGCATGACGGGCACCCGCGAGACCGCGGCACAGCTCGACGGCGTCATCGACGTCCTGCTCCACGAGCCGCCCGGCCCGCCGCCCGACGGGAGGGGCGAGCTGACCGCGACCGCACGGCTGCTGCGCGACTCGTTGCCACGACTCCATCCGCGCGTCGGCTTCGAGGAGTGGCTGGCGGCGCGGCTGGCCGCCGCCGCGCGCCCGCTCGAACGCGCGGAGGCCGCCGAGCCGACGCCCATCCGGCGGGGAGCGACCGTCGCCGCGCTCGATGTCGTGACCGTCGTCGAGGCAGCCGAACGCCGTCGCCGCGGCCTGCTGACCGGCGGTGCCATCGCATCGGGCGTGTCGCTGGCGCTGCCCATCGCGGGTGCGGCGCTGGTGGTGTGGCGCCGCTCACGCTCCTCTGGGGGGCTTTCCTGATGCCCATCCAGTGGCCCTTCCGTCCCCGCCCGGATTCGTCCCGCTCGGACCTGTGGACCAAGTGCCCCGGCTGCAACGAGATGATCTACAACAAGCAGCTCGAGGACAGCCAGCGCGTCTGTCCCAAGTGCGGCCACCACTTCCGCCTGCGGGTGGACGTCCGCCTGGGCAGCCTCTTGGACCCCGACAGCTTCGAGGAGCGCGATGCCGGCCTCGAATCGCTCGACCCTCTCGGGTTCGTCGACCTGAAGCCCTACCCCGATCGCGTCGCCGAGCAGCGGGCCAAGACCGGACTGCGTGACGCAGCCGTGTGGGGCTTCGGTGCCATCGGCGGCCATCGCGTCGCCATCTGTGCCATGGACTTCGCCTACATGGGCGGCTCGATGGGCTCCGTCGTGGGCGAGAAGGTCACCCGCGCCGCCGAGGCGGCACTCGAGCAGCGCATCCCCTACATCGCCATCAGCACCTCGGGTGGCGCACGCATGCAGGAGGGCACCCTGGCGCTGATGCAGCTGGTCAAGACCTGCGCTGCCGTGGAGCGGTTGGCGCTCGAAGGCGTGCCCTACATCAGTATCCTGTCCGACCCCACCACCGGCGGGGTGTTCGCCTCCTTCGCTGCGCTGGGCGACGTCAACATCGCCGAGCCCAACGCGCTCATCGGCTTCGCCGGCGCGCGCGTGGCCGCCGGCACCACCGGTGATGAGCTGCCCGAAGGCTTCCAACGCTCGGAGTTCCTGTTCCGCCACGGCTTCCTCGATCTCGTCGTGGCCCGCGGCGACCTGCGTCACGAGCTCGTTCGCCTGCTGCGCTACCTGCAGCCGCGCCCGGAACGGACCCCCGGCCAGAACGGCAGTGCCGGATCCGGAGGTCGTGGCGGTGCCGACGTGGAGGCGATTCGTGGCTAGCGCCCGCACGCGCGCCGTCGCCGAGGCGGCCGTCGAGCCGGCGACGACGCTACCGCCGGTGGACGACGAGGTCCTGCGCGAGGCGGTCTGGGCACGCGTGCAGATGGCCCGCAACGTGCTGCGACCGCACACCCTCGAGCTGCTCGCGGTCATGGCCACCGACGTGGTCGAGCTTCACGGCGACCGCTCCTTCGGCGACGACGCAGCGCTGGTCGGTGGCTTCGCCACCATCGGCAGCCATCGCCTGGTGTTCCTCGGCCACCAGAAGGGAGCCGAGGTAGAGGAGAACATCCGGCGCAACTTCGGCATGCCGCGCCCAGAGGGCTACCGCAAGGCCGGCCGACTGCTGCGGCTGGCCGAGCGGCTGGGCCTGCCGGTGGTGACCTTCGTCGACACGCCCGGCGCGGCACCCGACGCCCCCTCCGAGGAGCGCGGCCAGGCAGAAGCCATCGCTCGCAACATCGCGGTGATGACCTCGTTGCGCACACCCATCGTCACCGTCATCACTGGTGAGGGAGGCTCCGGTGGCGCTCTCGCCATCGCCGTGGGCGACGTCGTGCTCGCGCTCGACAACGCCATCTACTCGGTCATCTCGCCCGAGGGCTGCGCCAGCATCCTGTGGCGGACCAGCGACATGTCCAAGCAGGCCGCCGTGGCGATGCGCCTGACGGCACGCGAGCAGCAGGCGCTCGGCGTCATCGACACCGTCATCGGCGAGCCCGGCGAGGGCGCCCACGCGGATCCGGCGGAGACCGCGCGTCGGCTGGGCGAGGCCATCGAGGCCCAGCTCGACTCGCTCGTCCACCACGACCTCGAGACATTGCTCGCGGCTCGCTATGCCCGCTACCGCCAGTTCGGGGCCTTCACGACCAAGGAGATGTCGGTGCGCGAGCGCCGCGAGCGCCAGAACATCGTGGACCGCCTGCGCACGCTCCTCGACTCGGGACGAGTGCTCAGCGTCGGGGAGGGCGAGCGCCTGGCGCCGGATGCGGCCGACGACGCGGAGGTGGCAGCTGACCCCGACGTCGACGGGCGTGCCCAGCTCGACGAGAAGGGGAGTGACGAGTGAGCGACCAAGCAGCCCGCCGGACGCCGCCAGGTGCCAACGAGAGCCCGGGCCACGCGCTCGACGAGTTGACCGACGAGGTGCTGCCGGCACTCATCGCGCGCCTGCGGGCCAGCCGGCTGGGTGAGCTCGAGGTGCGCACCGCCGACTGGCGCGTGCGCCTGCGCCGTGACGGCAGCCCGCGCATGTCGCGCCCGGCTGGCACTGGCGTTGCCGGGGTGGCCGGCGAGGATGCCGACCCGCTCGTCGGTGGCATCGCCCGCTCACCCGCGCTGGGGTACTTCACCC
>DATHSE010000090.1:0-2679 GCA_035464455.1 Anaerolineae bacterium
TGTCCACCTCGCTGTGCAGGTAGGAGACGCGCACGCCCATCTCGTGGAGGTAGTCGGCCAGGTCCTCCGCCATGCGCTTGGTGAGCGTGGTCGCCAGCACGCGCTCGCCGCGGTCCACGCGCTCCTTGATGCGATCGATGAGGTCATCGATCTGGCCCTCGGTGGGCCGCACCTCGATGCGCGGGTCGACGATGCCGGTGGGGCGGATCAGCTGCTCCACCACGCCCTCGGCACGCTGGAGCTCCCACGGCCCGGGGGTGGCGCTCATGTGCACGACCTGGTCGAGGTGCGCATCGAACTCCTCGAACGTCAGCGGCCGGTTGTCGAGCGCCGATGGCAGCCGGAAGCCGAACTCGACGAGCACCTCCTTGCGGGTGCGGTCGTTCTTGTACATGCCGTTGACCTGCGGGATGGTCATGTGGCTCTCGTCGATGACCAGCAGCCAGTCCGGCGGGAAGTAGTCGAGCAGCGTCCACGGCCGCGAGCCGGCCTCGCGCCGGGCGAGGTGGCGGCTGTAGTTCTCGATGCCCGAGCAGAAGCCCAGCTCACGCATCATCTCGAGGTCGAAGGTGGTGCGTTGGCGGAGCCGCTCGGCCTCCAGGATCATGCCCTTCTGCTCCAGCTCGGCGACGCGGACCTCCATCTCCGCCTGGATGTCGTCGATGGCCGCCACCAGCTTCTCCTGTGGCGTCACGTAGTGCGAGGCGGGGTAGACGTTGAGCTCGTTGCGCTCGGCCAGCACCTCGCCGGTGAGCGGGTCCAGCTCGGTCACCCGCTCCACCTCGTCGCCGAAGAACTCCACCCGGGCGATGAAGTCGTCGTAGGCCGGCTGCAGCTCGAGGGTGTCGCCACGGACGCGGAACTTCGCGCGCGAGAGCGCCTGGTCGTTGCGCGAGTACTGCAGGTCCACCAGCTGCCGCAGCACGCCATCGCGCCGGTACCTGCCGCCCTTGCGCAGGCGCAGGACCGTGGCGCCGTAGTCGACCGGCGCACCCAGGCCGTAGATGCAGGACACGCTGGCCACGATGATGACGTCGCGGCGCTCGAACAGCGCTCGCGTGGCAGCGTGGCGCAGCTTGTCGATCTCGTCGTTGCGGCTGGAGTCCTTCTCGATGTAGGTGTCGCTGCGGGGCAGGTAGGCCTCGGGCTGGTAGTAGTCGAAGTAGCTGACGAAGTACTCGACGGCATTGCCGGGGAAGAAGTCGCGGAACTCGCTGTAGAGCTGCGCTGCCAGGGTCTTGTTATGAGCCAGCACCAGCGTCGGCTTGTTCAGCTGCGCGATGACCTGGCTGATGGTGAACGTCTTGCCGGTGCCGGTCGCGCCCAGCAGGACCTGGTGCCGCTTGCCCGCCCGCAGGCCGGCGAGCAGCTGCTCGATGGCCTGGGGCTGATCGCCGGTGGGTCGGAAGGGGGCTTCCAGCTCGAACTCCGCCATGACTCGATGATAGCCCAACAAGCCCAAAACCGAACGTCCGTTCAGGCAACGAAGCGGAGCCGCCAGGCGGTCGTGGGGTGTGCTGCGGATGGGCGGGGTCCGGCCGGGTGCGGGGCAGAAAAGAGTCCTATGGGCTCTTACCCGATGGGTCCATGGCAGGGCCAGTCGAGGCCACGGATGCTGGGTGCTGCACGGTTAGGGCGGAGCGCGTCCCGCGCCCGACGTCCCCCATGACCCGCGACTTGCGCCACAGGAGCCTGCCACCATGGAGATGGAGTTCAAGGACAACAGCCGACGGCGAACGTTGGTGCTTGTCATCGGCGTGCTGCTGGCACTGGGTGCCGGCGCGGCTGCGTTCATGCTCAGCAGCCAGAGCACCGATGAGCCGGCAGCGTCCATCCCGACGCACGAGATCGTCGTCGCAGCCACGCTGATCGATGCCCGCAAGCCCATCGAACCCAGCATGGTCACGCTGCTGACCGTGCCCCGGGACGCCTCCAACGAGATGGCGTTCACGGACGTCAACGACGTGGTGACGAAGGTAGCCGCCATCTCCATCCCGCTCAATCAGCCCATCACCCCGAACATGCTCGCGTCCGCCGTCGGCCTCGGCCAGATCGACATCCTCGAGGCCAACGAGACGGTCGCGCCGAATTCGCCGGTGCTGCGCGCGGTGAGCCTGGTGGTGCCCGCGGAACGCGCCGTCGGCGGCCTCATCGCCGAGGGACAGCGCATCGACGTCATCGCCACGCTCCCCTTCGACGTGACCGTCCCGCTCGATCCCGAGACGGGCGCTCCGGCCATCGACCCCGAGACCAACGAGCCCATCACCTACACCAGCGGCTCTTCGACCAAGCCGATGTGGATGGACGTCCCGGTGATCGGACGGCCGGAGGGATCGGACACGTACATCCTGCGCATGGACCTGCAGGCGGCCGAGGAGGTCGCCCTGGCCCAGAGCCTGGGTGCACAGTTCACGTTCGTGCTGCGCCCGGCCGTCGACACGCGCGAGGTCGATCGCAGCGAGTACGGCGAGACGCAGGACCGTCTGCTCGTCCGCTACAACTTCCCCATCCCCGAGCTCATCGACGGCGTCACGTATCCGCAGCCGGCGGCGTTCCCCTCGCCCTTCCCGGCCGAACCGTATCTTGAAGGCGCGCCCTCCCCGTCGCCGAACCCCGATGACGGTCTCATCGAGATCACCGTCGACACCGAGCTGCATAGCCCGGCACACGAAGGGACGG
>DATHSE010000091.1:0-6969 GCA_035464455.1 Anaerolineae bacterium
CAGGAGGTCATCGCGCCCAGCGACGGCATCGTCAGCGGCGTCCTGGCCGAGGACGGGCAGGCGGTCGAGTATGGCCAGGCCCTCGCCGACATCGATCCACTCGAGCTCGAGCCCTCCGACTCGCCGCCGGTGGACGGGCGATGATCGAGCGGGTCCTCATCGCCAACCGTGGCGAGATCGCCGTGCGTGTGCTACGCGCCTGCCGCAGCATGGGCATCGAGGCCGTGGTTGCCCACAGCGAGGCGGATGCCGAGTCGCTCGCGGTGCGCATGGCCGACGAGTCCATCTGCATCGGGCCGGCCGAGTCGGCTCGCTCCTACCTCAACGCGGCGGCCGTCATCTCGGCCGCGCTGGTCAGCGGTTGCGACGCCATCCATCCCGGCTACGGCTTCCTGTCCGAGGACGACGGCTTCGCCGAGATGACCCGAGCCCACGACCTCACCTTCATCGGACCCTCGGCCGAGGTCCTGGAGCGCTTCGCCTCCAAGGCCGGCACGCGCGAGCTGCTGGCCGCCCATGGGCTGCCCATGGTGCCGGGCTCCCACGGCATGCTGCGTGATGACGAGCACGCCCTGGCCGAGGCGGAGGCTATCGGCTACCCGCTGCTCATCAAGCCTTCGGCCGGCGGCGGCGGCAAGGGCATGCGCCTGGCACGGACCGCGCGCGAGCTGCAGCAGGCGCTGACGGTGTGCCGCTCGGAGGCGCGCGCCGCCTTCGGCGACGACTCGCTGTACCTGGAGAAGTGGCTGGAGCAGACGCGTCACGTCGAGGTCCAGGTGATGATCGACAACTACGGTCACGGCGTGCACGTCGGCGAACGCGACTGCTCGGTGCAGCGGCGCCATCAGAAGCTGGTGGAAGAGGCACCCAGCCCGGCTATCGATGCCGCCACCCGCGAGCAGCTGGCAGAGGCGGCCATCAGCGCCGCCATCACCGCCGGATACCAGAACGTGGGCACGCTCGAGTTCCTCGTCGACCCCGCCGGCCGCTACTACTTCATCGAGATCAATGCGCGCATCCAGGTGGAGCATCCGGTCACCGAGATGCTCTCGGGCATCGATATCGTGTCCGAGCAGATCCGTCTCGCGGCCGGTGAGAAGCTGGGCTACGGCCAGGAGGCGGTACGCCTGCGCGGCCACGCCATCGAGTTCCGCATCAACGCCGAGGACGTGGGGGCCGACTTCCAGCCGCAGGCCGGCCTGGTCGAGCACTACGTCTCGCCTGGCGGCGCCGGCATCCGCATGGAGACGCACCTGTACAGTGGCTACGAGGTGCCGCCGTACTACGATTCGCTGCTCGGCAAGCTCATCGTCTGGGGCCCCGACCGCGAGGCTGCCATCGCGCGCTCTCGCGTGGCGCTGCGGGAGCTGCTGGTGGAGGGCATCGAGACCAACATCCCGTTCCATCGAGCCCTACTCGAGGACCGCACGTTCCTCGATGGTGACTTCGATACCAACCTGCTTGATCGCAAGGGCGCGGCGGCCTTCCTGAGTGCCGTCCCGTCCGACCAACGGGCCTGATAGGCCGGCCCGACACGGGAGGGAGATCATGACCGACAGCCAGGCGCCCGGCGCCGACCGGCATCCCGCGGTGCTGCTCACGACGGCCGAGCTGCAGCAGCACATCCCGCATCGCTGGCCCTTCCTGCTGGTCGACCGCATCGTGGAGGAGGATCGGGCGCGTGGTTACATCCGTGGCGAGAAGGCGGTCACGGCCGGCGAGTGGTACTTCGGCGGCCACTTCCCCGGCATGCCGGTGATGCCCGGCGTCGTGCAGGTCGAGGCCCTGGCCCAGACGATGGCCGTGTACGTGGCTCGCCAGGAGGGCTTCGGCGATCGCATCGGCCTCTTCGCCGGCATCGACGAGTGCCGCTTCAAGCGTGTCGTCCAGCCCGGCGACCGCCTGACGCTGGAGGTGACCATGGAGAAGCTCGGGCGCCGCATGGGTAGAGGCCGGGCAGTCGCATCCGTCGACGGCGAGGTCGCCTGCGAGGCCGTCATCTCCTTCATCATCCCGCCCGCGGACGCGCTGCGATGACGCTGCGACTGGCGCTCGTCTCCGACATCCATGGCAATGTCGATGCCCTCGAGGCTGCCCTGCCCGCCATCGCGAAAGCCGCGCCCGACCGCATCGTCGTGCTGGGTGACCTCGTGCTCAACGGTCCGCGACCGGTGGAGGCGGTCGACAGGGTCATGCAGCTGGAGGCCGCCGGTGCCATCGTCATCGCCGGCAATACCGACATCGCGGTCGCGGATGGCGATTACACGGCTGCCTTCCCCTGGCTTGACGAGGTTCCCGCTGGACACGTGGCCGCTGCCGAGTGGGCCCGCGACCTGCTTCGCGATGACCAGCTCGAATACCTGCGTCGCCTGCCGGCCGAGCGTCGCCTGGCCGTGGGCGGCGAGCTCATCCTGGCCTGCCACGCCTCGCCTGGAAGTCAAACCAGCGGCTTGCCCGCGGACCTCGATGCGGCGGTGACGGTGCAACGCGTGACTCGCACCGATGCTCGCGTCATCTGCTGCGGGCATACGCACGTGGCTGACGTGCGCGAGCTCGGCCGCAAGCTGCTGCTGAACCCAGGGTCCTGCGGCTACGCGTTCGATGGCACGCCCGACGCCTGCTGGGCGCTGCTGGACGTGGACGAGGGCACCGATCCGCGCGCCGAGCTCGTGCGCACCACCTACGACCCGCTCCCCGCTGCCGAGGAGGTCGCCGGCCGTGGCCTGCCCGGCGATGTCTACCGGGCAGCCACCATCCGCACCGGGAGATTCGTGCGATGACACGCGATCCCCGGGGGCGCCGCGTGGTGGTGACCGGCCTGGGCGCCGTCACGCCCCTGGGAACCGACGTGGCGACCTACTGGCGCCGCCTGGTCGCCGGCGAATCGGGCATCGGCCCCATCACGCTCTTCGACGCCTCCGCCCTCAGCAGCCGCATCGCGGGCGAGGTGCTGGACTTCGATCCCTCCAGCGTGCTCGACCGCAAGGAGGTGCGACGCAACGACCGCGCCACGCAGATGGCGCTGGTGGCCACGCGCGAGGCCTTCGATGACGCAGGCCTGCCCGGGCGTCTCGAGGGCGCGCTCGCGGAAGCCACCGGCATCCTGATGTCGTCCGGCCTCGGCGGCACCAACACGCTCATCGACCAGATCGCCACGGTCCGCATCGAGGGTCCCAGTCGGGTCAGCCCCTTCTTCATCCCCATGGCCATCGCCAACATGCCAGCTGGCGTGGCCGGCATCGCCTTCGGAGCCCTCGGGCCCAACTACTCCACCACCAGCGCCTGCGCCTCGTCCGGCCATGCCATCGGCGAGGCTTACGAGACCATCCGGCGGGGCGATGCCGACGTCATGGTCGGCGGCGGCTGCGAGGCCCCGGTGGCCGACGCGACCGTGGCGGGCTTCGGGCGCATGAAGGCGCTCTCCACGCGCAACGACGACCCAACGGCAGCCTCCCGGCCGTTCGACCAGGAGCGTGACGGTTTCGTCGTGGCCGAGGGCGCCGCCGCCCTCGTGCTCGAGGAGCTCGAGCATGCGCGTCGTCGCGGCGCTCGCATCCACGCCGAGGTCTGCGGCTACGGGGCCACCGCCGACGGCTACCACATCACCACGCCGTCACCGGGGGGTGCCGGTGCCGTGCGCGCGGCGCGGCGGGCACTGGAGAAGGCCGGCCTGTCGGCCGCCGACATCGACCTCGTGAGCGCCCATGCCACCAGCACCGGCGAGGGCGATCCGACCGAGCTGATGGGCATCAACACGCTCGTCGGGGCCAACGCCGCCAACGTCAGCGTCACCGCCACCAAGTCGTCGATCGGGCACACGCTGGGAGCTGCCGGGGCCGTGGCCGCGGTAGCGACGGTGAAGGCGCTCGAGGGTGGTGTCGTCCCGCCCACGCTCAATCTGCATCACCCCGACGAGCGTGCCGGCGCGCTCGACCTGACGCCGCTGCAGGCGCGTGAGCGAGAGCTGCGGGTGGCGCTCGTCAACGCCTTCGGCTTCGGCGGTCAGAACGCAGCCGTCATCCTGCAGCGCTGGGACGACTGATGACGACACGCGATGAGATCAACGCGCTGGTCAGCCTGGTGGACCGGCTGGAGCGGCTGCTGGAGCGCTCGGCCCTCTCGGAGATCGAGGTCGAGGCCGAGGGCACCAGCGTGATCCTGCGGACCCCGGCCGCCATCGCTCCCTCCGCGGCCGGCCCCGCGGGCGCGTCACCCGAGCCGGACGATGCAGCAGAGGCGCTCCTGCTGCTGGACGTGCCCTCCCGCGATCGCGGCGCCCACGCCATCAGTGCGCCCCTGACGGGCGTGTTCTACCGCTCGCCGTCTCCAGGCGCCGAGCCATACGTGCGGGAGGGCGGCCAGGTCAATGCCGGTCAGGTCATCGGCCTCATCGAGGCCATGAAGCTGTTCAACGAGATCAAGAGCGACGTGACCGGCACCGTCAAGCACATCGCTGCCGGCGATGGCGACCTGGTCAAGGTCCGCCAGGCGCTCATCGAGGTCGATCCGGCGTGAGCGCTTCGGGCACCGCTACCACGCTCCTGCCACGTAGCGTCCGCATCACCGGCTGGGGCTCGTACGTGCCAGAGCGCGTGCTCAGCAACGCCGACCTGGAGCGCATGGTCGACACCTCCGACGAGTGGATCCGAACGCGCACGGGCATCCGCGAGCGACGCGTCGCGGCGCCCCACGAGACCACCGCCACGCTCGGCGCCATCGCGGCCAAACGCGCCATCGCCACGGCCGGGCTTGTGCCCGACGACATCGACCTCATCGTGGTGGCCACGCTCACGCCCGATTACCCCATGCCCTCGACCGCCGCGCTGGTCAAGGAGGCCATCGGCAACACGACCGCGGCCGCCTTCGATATCGCCGCTGCCTGCTCTGGCTTCGTCTTCGCCTACGCCATCGCCGACCCCTACGTGCGCAGCGGCATGGCACGCCACGTGCTGGTGATCGGCGCGGAGCTGCTGACACGCTTCCTCGATTTCAAGGATCGTGGCACCTGCATCCTGTTCGGCGACGGGGCCGGCGCCGTGGTGCTGTCAGCCTCCGACCAGGACGGCGGCGGCATGGCCGGCCTGGAGCTGACGACCGACCCTGACGGCGCCTACATGATCTGGCTGCCCTCGGGCGGCTCTCGCAGCCCGGCCAGCGGCGAGACCGCCCGGCGCGGTGAGCACTTCATCCGCATGGAGGGTCGCGAGACCTATCGCTACGCCACCCGCACGCTGGCGGCCTCCGCGCTGTCGGCCATCGGGAAGGCCGGCTGGACCCCCGAGGAGGTCGACCTCTTCATCCCGCACCAAGCCAACGTGCGCATCATCGAGGCCGTGGCCAAGGGCCTCAGGCTGCCCATGGACAAGATGGTCGTGAACATCGACAAGTACGGCAACACCTCGGCCGCCTCGGTCGGCATCGCCCTCGACGAGGCCGTGCGAGAGGGACGGGTCAAACCCGGCGACAAGCTGGTCTTCGTGGCCTTCGGCGCTGGTTTCACCTCCGGCGCCATCGCCCTCAGCTGGACCGCTGACCCTGCCGATTCGGCTCGCGCTGACGCGGTCGAGCCGGTGGCCAGCGTGCGAGCGCCGCTCGATTGGGCCTCGGTGGACCCTATCCCGCCACGCCTGGCGGCGGTGCTCAACGACCCGCAGGGGCCACCCGTCCCGCTCGACGACGTCGTGCCCGGCGATCCCGAGCGTGCACACCACGAGGAGCAGTCATGATCGATCTCTCCGGCAAGACGGCTGTCGTCACCGGTGGCTCGCGCGGCATCGGTCGCGCCATCGCCCTGCGCCTGGCCTCGCAGGGAGCTGACGTCTGCATCAGCTATCGGGGCAACACCGTGGCTGCGGAGGAGGCCGTCGCAGCCATGACCGCCATGGGCCGGCGCGCGTTCGCGGTGCAGGCGGACGTGTCCGAGATGGACGCGGCCAAGGCGCTCATCGAGGCTGCCCTCGCCCGCCTGGAGCGCGTCGACATCCTCGTCAACAACGCCGGCATCACGCGTGACGATCTCATCATGCGCATGAAGCCCGAGGACTGGAACGACGTCATCGACACCAACCTGTCTGGCACCTTCTGGACCATCAAGGCCGCCACGCGTCCGATGATGAGGGCGCGGCACGGCCGCATCGTCAACATCACCAGCGTCTCCGGCCAGGCCGGCCAGATGGGCCAGGCCAACTACTCCTCGGCCAAGGCCGGCATCATCGGCCTCACCAAGGCGACCGCTCGCGAGCTCGCCAGCCGCGGCATCACCTGCAACGCCGTCGCCCCCGGCTTCGTGCTGACCGAGCTGACGCAGGACCTCGACCCCAAGCTGCTCGATGCCATCAAGGCGCAGACGCCGCTGGCTCGCTTCGGCACGCCGGAGGAGGTGGCCGATGCCGTGGCCTTCCTCGCCTCCGACGAGGCTGCCTACATCACCGGCCAGGTGCTGGCCGTCGATGGCGGCCTGGTGATGATGTAGCAGGTTGGCGCCAGGGTCGGCACTGTGAGACACTCGGATACGATGCGGTCCGTGGCGCTGCTGCTGTCGCTGCTCCTGCTGGCCGGTTCGCTGCCGGTCGCGGCATCTGCGCCGGGGCCGGTGCTGGCCGAGAACGGGCTGCGCGTGGCCATCGACTCGATGCGCCAGCTGGCGACCGACTCGCGCAACAACAAGGGCCAGAAGCAGACCACCCGCCCCCAGAAAGGCCTGCCGCTCAAGCTGGGCAAGGACGGCCGCCTGACCGTGCTGATCGTCGGCTCCGTCTGGCGACCTGAGGCCGGTGGCGAGCGGCTCGACGTGGTCATGGTGGCGACGATCGACCCTGCCACGGGCCAGGCTGCCGTGGTCAGCATCCCGCGGGACATGTCCGGCATCCCGCTCGCCGACGGCAGCAACAGTGGCGGCATGCGCGTCAACTCGATCTACTACATCCGCTACCGCGACCCGTCACTGGGGCACAGCGCCATCGATCGCAA
>DATHSE010000092.1:0-3735 GCA_035464455.1 Anaerolineae bacterium
GGACGAGCTGCCACTCGACGGCAGCGGCATCATCTTCGACGTCTCGCCTGACGGCGTCGAGCGCCGGACCGTGGTCGCGGCCGTCCTCGGCCTCGCCGAGGCCGACACAGCCGTGCTGCGGGGCGGCGACGGTGATGCCAATGCGGCCCTCATCGTGGCCATCCTCGAAGGCGCTGAGACCGGCCCTCGGCACGACGTGGTGGCGCTGAATGCGGGTGCCTCGCTGGTGGTGGCCGGCAGCGCCCGTAACCTGCGCGAGGGCGTGGAGCTGGCGGTCGCGACCATCGCCTCCGGCGCGGCCCGGCATCAGCTGGAGCGGCTGCGCGCGAGTGCCGCCGAGGAGGCTACCGAGTGATGCAGAAGGCTTCCGTGCTCCACCAGATCGCCGCTCGCCGAGCGGTCGACATCGCCGCCGAGCTGGGCGAGCGGGACCTCCGAACGGTCATGCGCGAGACGCCGGCAGGACCTGCCCGTCGCGATGTGGTCGGCCGCTTCGGCAGGCCGGGCCTGCATCTCATCGCCGAGATCAAGCGCCGCTCGCCATCGGCTGGAGCGATGGCCGATGACGCGCTCGACGTGGCCGAGCGTGCCCGTGCCTACCAGGCTGGTGGCGCCTCCATGATCTCCGTGCTCGTGGAGCCGCACTGGTTCGGCGGCTCGCTCGACGATCTGCGTGCCGTCCGCGCCGCCACGACCCTGCCGCTGCTGGCAAAGGAGTTCGTGGTGGACCCGCGTCAGCTGCCACTGCTGCGTGCCGCAGGCGCGGACGCCGTGCTGCTGCTGGCGGCGCTGCATCCGGCCCGCCGTCTCGCCAGGCTCGTCCGGCTTGCGCTCGAGGTAGGGCTGGAGCCGCTGGTGGAGGCACACTCAGGACAGGAGCTGGTGGCCATCGTGGCCACTCCTGCCCGCCTCGTCGGCATCAACAACCGCGACCTCAGGACGCTCGCGGTCGACCCGCGTCGGTGTGAGGCCCTCCGCTCGCGGGTGCCGGAGGATCGGCTCGTGGTGGCCGAATCGGGCGTCCGCGACGCCGCCACCATCCGTCGTTGGCGGGCACTCGGCTTCGATGCGGCCCTCGTGGGCGAGGACCTCATGCGAGCCGGTGCGGACCCCGTCGCGGTCGAGGCGCGCGTGGCCGCTCTCGTCGGTGCCGGTGCGGTGCCACCTCCAGGCGTGGACCCCGCCGCTGATGGACGTGCGCCGTTCGTCAAGATCTGTGGGCTCACCGAACCCGTCGGGCTGGCCGCAGCGATGGCCGCGGGCGCCGACGCCATCGGCTTCAACTTCGTGCCCGGCACGCCACGCGCGCTCAGCGAAGCCGAGGCTGCCGCCCTCATCGCCGCCGCTCGCGCCTCCGAGGCACCCGGCAACGGCCCGCTGCTGGTGGGTGTCTTTGCCGATCGCGATCCAGCAGAGGTCGCGGCCATCGCTGCACGGCTGGACCTCGACCTGGTCCAGCTCCACGGCGACGAGCCGCCCTCCGACCTCGATGCCATCAAGCTGCCGGTGCTGAAGGTGCTGCACATCCCCGCCCTTGGCCGTGCCGAGATCTCGGCGGATGAGGTCCCCGCGCAGGCGGAGGCCCACGCCGCGCAGGCGGAGGCCTATGCGGCGCAGGCGGAGGCATACGAGGCCAAGTCGAACCTGCGAGCCATCCTGCTCGACACGAGCGACCCTCGGGCGCTCGGTGGCACCGGCCGTCGCGCCTCGGTGAGCGTGGCCCGTGCCATCGCCGAGCGCGTCCCGGTCGTGCTGGCCGGCGGCCTCACCGCCGCCAACGTGGCTGACGCGCTCGTCGACATCCCCGCCGTCGGTGTCGACACATCCAGCGGGGTCGAGCCGCGGCCACGCTCAGACGGCCGGCCGTCAAAGGACCCGCTGGCGGTCGCGCTCTTCGTCAAGCGGGCCAACGCGGCGCGACTCGACCGGCCCACCGTCGCCTTCGGGCCGCGGCCGGTCCATCCTGGACTGCTCGACGCCGATCAGAACGGTCGCTGGGGTCTGCAGCGCTCGTTCGGCGGCCGCTTCGTGCCCGAGACGCTCATGGCCGCCCTGCTCGACCTCGAGGGCGCTTACCGGGAGCTGCGCGCGGATCCGACCTTCTGGGCCGAGTTCCGCGAGCTGCTCGGCACCTTCGTCGGGCGTCCCACGCCCGTCTATCGTGCCGACCGTCTCGCGGCTGAGCTGGAGCGTCGCAGCGGCCGGGCAGCGGGCCAGCTGCGCCTGTACCTCAAGCGCGAGGACCTCGATCACACCGGCGCTCACAAGATCAACAACGCACTCGGACAGGCTCTGCTCACGCTTCGCCTGGGCAAGCACCGCGTCATCGCCGAGACCGGGGCCGGCCAGCACGGCGTCGCGACCGCCACCGCCTGCGCGCTGTTGGGCCTCGACTGCGTCGTCTACATGGGCGCCGAGGACATCCGACGGCAGGCGCCCAACGTGCTGCGCATGCGTGCGCTCGGTGCCGAGGTGCGCGAAGTCACCTCGGGCACCGCGACCCTCAAGGACGCTGTCAATGAGACGATGCGGGACTGGGTCACCAACGTCGAGACCAGCCATTACGTGCTCGGCTCGGCGGTCGGGCCACACCCGTTCCCCTCCATCGTGCGCGACCTTCAGCGCATCATCGGCGACGAGGCGGCCGAACAGGTCCGCGGCGCGGAAGGACGCCCGCCCGACATCGTGGTGGCCTGCCTGGGGGGCGGCTCCAACGCCATCGGACTGTTCACCCGCTTCATCGGTGAGACCGGCACCCGCCTGGTCGGTGTCGAGGCTGCGGGGGAGGGGCTCACGGGACGGCACGCGGCCGCGCTGTCGGCCGGCACGGCCGGCGTGCTGCACGGTTCCCGTTCCTACCTGCTGCAGGACGATGATGGGCAGATCACCGAGGCCTTCTCCATCTCGGCCGGCCTCGACTACCCCGGCATCGGCCCGCAGCTCTCCGCCCTCTACGAGGCGGGGCGGCTGGAGGTCCTCAGCGCCACCGACGATGAGGCGCTCGAGGGCGTGCGACTGCTGACGCGGACCGAGGGCATCCTCCCGGCGCTGGAGCCGGCGCACGCCATCCACGGGCTGCTCGACGTGCTGGCGGGGCATGGGATCGAGGCGGCGGCCGATGACGACATCGTGCTGCTGGGCCTATCGGGACGCGGCGACAAGGACATCGCCGCCATCGAGGCGCGGCTGATGGCCGGGATGGACAAGGGTCGCGACGCATGAGCACCAGCGTGAGCGGCTCCGCTCGCATCACGGCCGCGATACGGGCTGCCAATGCCGATGGTCGGGCTGCGCTCATCCCGTACGCCGTGGCCGGCTATCCCGATGCCGACACCTCCTTCGAGATCGCGCTGGCGCAGATCGACGCCGGCGGCGACCTGCTGGAGGTCGGCCTGCCCTATTCCGACCCCTTGGCCGACGGCGCCACGCTGCAGCGCGCGAGCGCCGTCGCGCTCGCCAATGGCGCTGCCCTCGACGACTCCATCGCGCTTGTCGCCCGCATCCACGCGGCACGCCCGCACACGCCGCTGGTGGCCATGGGCTACGTCAACCAGGTGCTCGGGGGTAAGGATGGAGAAACCGTGCTGCGGCGCTTGGGCGAGGCCGGCGTGTCCGGCTTCATCCTGGCCGACCTCACGCCCGACGAGGGCGCCGAGCTGGAGGAGGAGGCGGCCGGGTTCGGCATCGGCATCGTCTACCTGGTGGCCCCCACCACGCCCGTCGGTCGTATCCCCT
>DATHSE010000093.1:0-2301 GCA_035464455.1 Anaerolineae bacterium
TGCCATGCTCATCAGCGGCGGGCGCTCGATCGTGGTCGACGAGGCCACGCTCGAGACCGCCAACGCCCTGGCCCTCCCCCGGGTCGGCACCGACGCCGACCACACCGGAACCGCCGGCCTGGCCGGCCTCATCCAGCTCACCCGCGACGGCGTCGTCCACCCCGACGAGACCGTGGCAGTGATCTTCAGCGGCGTCCGACGCTCCTCGGCCGCCCTCCAGCCCCACTAGAAGGAGGAGAGACGCTCCATGAGAAGCTTCAGGGGTCGCGACATCCTGTCGCTCAAGGACATGACCCGCGACGAGTACTTCCGCATCTTCCAGGTGTGTGATGACCTGGCGCCCATCGCGCGTGACCGCCGCAACACCGACCTGCTGGCGGACAAGACGCTGCTGACGGCGTTCTACCAGCCTTCGACGCGCACGCGCCTCTCGACCGAGGCGGCGATGCACCGGCTGGGTGGCCATGTGCTCGGCTTCTCCGACGCCAAGATGACCCGCGCCGGCGACTTCTACATGGAGTCGATCAAGGACACCTTCCACATGCTGGAGTACTACGGCGACGTCATCGCCATCCGGCACTTCCAGCAGGGCGCGCCGGCCGAGGCCGCCAAGTGGTCGTCCGTGCCCGTCATCAACTGCGGCGACGGCTGGGGCGAGCACCCCACGCAGGTGCTGACCGACCTCTACACCATCTGGAAGGAGAAGGGCACCCTCGACGGGCTCAAGGTCATCCTGGTCGGCGACATGCGCATGCGCACGATGCACTCGATCCTCTACGCCATGTCGCGCTTCGACATGGAGGCCATCATCATCGGCCCCGAGGAGATGAGCCTGTTGCCCGAGTTCAAGGCAGAGCTCGACGAGCGCTCCACCTACTACCGTGAGGTGGCGGACATCCGCGACGTCATCGGCGAGGCCGACGTCATCTATATGGAGCCGGTGGTACAGGCGGACTACACCAAGGGCCGCGTGGACTCGGCGGACGTGGAGAAGGGTCTCACCCCGCCCGAGTACGTCGTCAACCTGGAGCTCCTGCACCAGAAGGCCAAGCGCGACGCATTCGTCCTGCACAGCCTGCCGCGCATGGATGAGCTCACCACCGACGTCGACGAGACCCGCTTCGGACGCTACTGGGTGGAGGCCTTCAACGGCGTGGTCATGCGCATGGCGCTGCTGACGCTGATCCTCGGCAAGGCCGAGTAGGCCCACCGTCCCGGACGAGACAGGAGACCCCAGATGCAGACCGGACTCCGCGGCCGCGACCTCATCACGCTGTCGGACTGGACCAACGAGGAGATCGAGACCGCGCTCGACGTGGCCTTCGACCTCAAGCGCAAGCGCGCCCTCGGGGAACCCCACGCCTACCTGCGCGACAGGACGCTGGCCATGCTCTTCTTCTTCTCCAGCACGCGCACGCGTGCCTCGTTCGAGTCGGGCATGGCCCAGCTCGGCGGGCACGGCATGTTCATGGAGAGCCGCACCACCCAGATCGCACACGGTGACACGGCCACGGAGATCGGTGAGATCCTGGGGCGCTACAACGACGGCATTGCCATCCGGCACGTCACGTTCGGCGAGGGCAACCAGTACATCCGCGACGTCGCGGCTGCGTCGAGGGTGCCCGTGCTCAACATGCAGTGCGAGATCTACCACCCCTTCCAGATCCTCGCCGACCTGATGACCATCATCGAGAAGAAGGGCCGTCTGAAGGGCCAGTCGATCACCGTCAGCTGGGCCTACGCGTCCAGCTACCAGAAGCCCATCAGCGTGCCGCAGTCGCTCATCCTGGCTGCCACCCGCTTCGGCATGAACGTCAAGCTGGTGCATCCGCCCGAGTTCGAGCTGATGCCGGAGATCGTGGCAGAGGCGGAGGCCAACGCGGCGCACTCCGGCGGCAGGCTGGAGCGACTCGACGAGTTCGATGCCGGCTTCGACGGTGCCGACATCGTCTATGCCAAGTCGTGGGGGGCGCCGCTGCTGGGCGTCTCCGACGAGGAGGGCGCGCGCATCGCCGCCAAGTACACCGACTGGATCAGCGATGAGCGGCGCATGGCATTGACCAGGGACGACGCCATCTGGATGCACCCGCTGCCGGCCGACCGTGGGGTCGAGGTCGCCGATGCGGTCATCGACGGACCCAAGTCGGCGGCGTTCGACGAGGCCGAGAACCGGCTCCACGCGCAGAAGGCGGTGATGGCGCTGACCATGGGCTGATGGTGTCGCCGTACGGATCGTTGCGCGGTTGCACGCCGGGCGTACCAAGCCAACATCCGATACGGCACCCGTCACGGGAGCCGTAT
>DATHSE010000094.1:0-4273 GCA_035464455.1 Anaerolineae bacterium
CGTCTGGCCGAGGGCGTCGAGCTCTTCGTTCTCGTACTGCCAGAAGCCCTCCTCGCGCCAGCCCGGCATCTGGCCCAGCCAAGGGGCGATGAAGGCATTGACCGAGCCGACGTCGTAGCGGTTGGGGGCGCTGCGGCCCCAACCCTCGGTGTAGATGTGCCACTCGAAGGCGGCCGGATCGGTGGAATACACCTTCTGCACCGCCGGCGCGAACTGGTCGTAGGTGATGGCCACCTCGAAGCCGGCTGCTTCCAGCTCGGCTCGCACCAGGTCGGCGATGTCGCGGCGTTCGTCCTCCACGCGGCCGACGAGCTTGATGCGGACCGGCTGGCCTTCGTACTGCCACGCTCCGTCCACGAGCTCGGCGCCGGCGCCGGTCATGGCCTCGGCGATGAGCTCGCGGGCCAGCTCCGGGTCGTAGCCGATGCCCGAGCCGCGGTCGATGTCGTAGATGGTCAGGAAGTCGGGGTCGCTGGGCCCCACGTGCGTCAGCATCGGCCTTCCCGCGCCACGGTAGATGTCCTGGGCGATGGCTTCGCGATTGACGAGGTATTGCATCGCCTGGCGCACCTCGAGGAGGGCGAACGGGTTCAATTCGCCTTCACCGGCGGGTGCCGGGTTGAGGATGAGCGAGACAGTGGTGGCGGGGGCGTCGATGAGCTCCACGCCGGGCGTGCCGCGCAGATCCTGCGCCGCTTCGGTCTTGAGGCCGAACAGGTACAGGTCCATGTTGCCGGCCTCGATGTCGAGCGGGGCGCGGTCGACGAAGAAGGAGTTGTAGAGCAGTCGCTCGGCGGCCGGCCCGGGCTTGTCGTGCGGTGGCTGGTAGGCCTCGTCCTGGGCCAGGCTGCCCACGGGCAGGAGGCTGCCGGCGAGCGCCAGGCCGAGGCCACCGGCGAGGATGCTGCGGGCACGCGTGATCGGTACCCGCGTGGTCATGGCGCTGGTCATCGCCTAGCCCTCGTCATCGTCCGTGTCCACCGCCCCCGGCGACTCCACGGCCCCAGGCGACTCGAGTGCGTCGATGCGCTCGTTCAGGTCCTCCAGCAGCTCGCCGATGTTGCCAAAGCCGAACTCGGTGAAGAAGGAGGTGCTGGCGCCGTTGCCCGACTCGTCGAAGACGGTGATGGTCTGGCTGCCCTCGCTGGTGATGGGCATGTAGATGCGGGCGCTGAACTCGCCGTCGAGGTCGGTGCGCAGGGTGGAGATGGTGCTGTCGCCCAGCTGCACGAAGACGGCCAGGTCGGGCTGGAACGAGAAGCCCTGCAGGGTGACCTCCTGGCCGCCCGGACCGGATGGCGGGCTGATGAAGATCTCGGGCGAATCGACGGCCGCGGTGCGCGAGACCGCGATCTTCTGGTTGATGGGCCCGAACTCGCCCAGGCGCGCGTCCGGCCAGGCCATGTGGACGTCGTCCTCGGTCGCGGCCAGGCTGAAGTAGTCGCCGATGAAGAGGCCGTTGGGGAAGGCGTAGTTCGGGTTGGAGGCGAAGTCGGACACGCGCGTGTCGCCGACGGTGAGGCCCAGCTCCTCGCTGGTGAAGCCGAAGGTCTCGCCCCGATCGTCGGAGCGGGTGTAGTAGATGTGATAACGGCTCTGGCTGGGGCTGTCGCGCATGTCGCCCCACATGGCGTGGATGGCGCCGTCGGGACCCACGTCGATCGACGGGAAGAACTGCACGTGGTCGGTGTCGTCGTCGTTGAGCACCTTGGGCCGTGACCACGTCTGCCCGTCGTCGAGCGAGGCCACCAGGTAGACGTCGCCGTCGTCGTTGGGCTTGTCCGACGGCCGGCCGACGTAGGCGATGTACACCTCGCCATCCGGCCCGGCGGCGATCTGTGGGAAGGAGGATGCCCAGAAGCGGAAGTAGGCGTTGCGCGATCGGAACTCGGTCTCGTTGAAGACTGAGGCCACGACCGGGGTGGACCAGGTCTGACCGGCATCGCGTGAGGTGGCCAGCTGGATCTCGCCCACGCCCTCCTGCGAGCGGTCGTCGGTGCTGTCCATCCAGGCTACGTGGACGGTGCCGTCCGGCGTGACGACCGGCTGGCTGCCCTGGACCACGCGCAACGTGCCGAAGACACCCGTCGCGCCGCTGTCGTCGCCCCGCTGGCCGAAGGCGCGTCGCACGGTGGGGCTGACCGCCACCGGGTCGCTCCAGGTGCGGCCACCGTCCTCTGACTTGACCAGCTCGATGGTGGTGCGCATCTCGGTCGGCAGCAGGTTGGGGATCTCGCCGATGTAGAGGATCTCGTAGCTCAGATCGAAGTTGGTGTAGGTGACGTAGAGCACGTCCTGCCCGGGATCATCGGGATGCGGGCCTGACGCCATCCAGGGCTTGTCCAGGAAGCTGATGTCCACGCGACCCCGGAGCCGGCCGAAGCGGTCGCTCTCGAGCCCGTCGGTGTTGACGCTGCTGCGCGCCGAGGAGATCTGGGTCGGCCAGGTGAAGCCATCGTCCTCCGACTTGGCCACCGCGATGCTCGACACCTGGGCGGCGACCTCGATGGGACCCAGGTTGAACTCGTCGATGCCGATCGAGATGTAGGCGTAATAGACGTTCTCGTCGCGGTCGAATGCCAGCACGGGGTCGCCGCCCGCGCCCAGGTCGTTCAGCAGGTAGGGCACCTGGAAGGGCCCCTCCCAGCGCTCTCCACCGTCGAAGGTGACGTACGTGGACATCCCGGGGAACCCGTAGTCGATGACGCCCAGCACCAGGTGATCGGGGTCGTTGGGGTTGGCCTCGATGTGCGGCTCCGTCTGGAAGGGCGCCTGGCCGAAGTCACGTGTGACCAGGAGGTTGCGGCTGAAGGCCGGGCCGGGCTCGCGGAAGGGGACCGGGGCTCCCGCTCCGGCTGCCTGCGTACGCGATGAAGCACCGGCCGGACCGGTGCCCAGGTCAAGGCCGGTCAGCGGGTCGAGCGTGGGCATGGTGCCTTGCCCCGGATCGAGCCCCTCGGTCATCAGCCAGGCCCGGCCAGACAGCATCGGGCCCGCGGGACTGAGCAGATCGATGGCTGCCGCTCCCTGCAGCGGGATGACGCTGTAGGCGTCGCCCGCGAGGGCACCCTCTTCATCTTCGGCGGCCACGGGGCTGGTGGCGGTCAGGGCGAGCAGCAGTGACGTGCCGAGCGCGAGACGCCACGACGTGCGGGAAGCGGACATCGTTCTCCTTGTCGAGGGCTGAGGGAGGTTGTCGAGGGCTGAGGTTGTCGAGGGCTGAGGAAGGTTGTCGAGCGGCGAGGGGCTGGGCTATCGGACGCGGTCGAGGACGGTGAGGAGCCCGTCGAGCCGGTTCGCTACCGACCGCAGGACCTCCGCGCGGAACTCCTCCATGGAGCTGTCGAAGGCATTGGCGCCCGTCGCGACGTAGGCGCTGCTGAACTCCTCGCTGCTGTTGAACTCGCCGAAGCGCCAATCGAAGAACGCCGGTGCGGACTCGTCCACGCGATCGACCAGCTGGCCCAGGCGAGCCGGGTCGGACGACAGTGCCAGCGAGCGGATGCGCTCCAGCTGCGCCTCGGCCTCGGGCCTCGTCTCCGGCATGCCCTTGCGCAGCTCGAAGAGCAGCTGGCGGTCCGCCTCGAGGGGCTCGTACAGGTCGTCGAAACGCCGGAGCGAGTCGAGCAGCCGATCGCGCTCCTGCGTGAGGGCCTCCACGCTCTGCTCGAGGGTCATGTTGTCCGTCTGCAGGGCGTCGTTGGCGTGGCTGAGATCGTCGACCAGCAGGCGCAGCTCCTCGACGGTGGCCTGCACGCTGGCGGGGTCGGTGACGGCAGGGTCGAGCTCGGCGGCCACGGCATGCGTGGCGGTGGTGGCGCTGGCGGGGACCAGCATGCCGGCGGCCATGACCGTGGCCGCGGCCAGTCCGCGCAGTCGACGTCGTGGGTGGTCCAACGTCTGCATCGCTCTGGGTACCTCTCCGGCTTGCGGGTTCGGGCTGGGCAACCCGGGTCTTGTCGAGGGCCGCGGGCGCGCCCACCCTCGATTTCGCGCGAGCCTACACCGGTTCGCGGCGGTGCGCTGTCATCCACATCACGATTCGATGACGTATCGCGCGCATCAGTCCCGGAACGCCGGCCGCAGGATCAGCACCAGCAGGCCGAAGACGGCCACGATGAGCGTGGCGTCGAAGGCGGCGGCATCATCGAGCCCGCGATCGAGCGCGTTGACGTAGACGAGCACACCCAGCAGGAACACGGCCAGCGTCAGCCCGCCCCACAGCGTGGCGACCAGGTCGAAGCGCCGGCGAAGGCTCATGAGCGCGCCGCTC
>DATHSE010000095.1:0-12219 GCA_035464455.1 Anaerolineae bacterium
GGGCCACCGCCAGCGCCAGGTCGGGGTAGTCGACGGCGTCGTCGCTGTGCGTGCCGCAGTCGCGCACGGCGTAGCCGTGCTCGGTCAGCCAGGCGCCGATGGCGTCCTTCATGCGCCAGCCCCCGTGGTCGCCCGCGACCGCCACCGCAACGCGGTCGTCGGCCACGGCGGCGCGGGCCACGGCGACCACGGCAGGCATCGCCGAAGACGCGCCCAGCGTGTCATCGACCACCTTGCGCACGAGGGCTCGGACCTCGTCGGCGGACGTCAGGCGTGGGTCAGCCATGCGCCAGGACCCACTCGGCGGTGGCCTCGTCGGTCACGAACGAGCGCATCAGGCTCGCCCGCAGTGCGGCGAGGGCGATGGGACCGCGCCCTGGGCCCGCGGCAAGGCCGAGGGTGAGCTGCTTGGCGCGAAGGTCGCTGAGCGGCAGGCCCACGGTCCGCGCGTCGAGGCTGGGCAGCGCGATGCGGCCGTCGGAGGTGAGGAAGCGGCCCAGCACGTCGCCGACGGCGCCGGCCTTATCCAGCGCTCGCAGCGCGCGGCGGTCCAGGTAGCCCGAGGCGACGTGCACGCTCTCCGGACCCATGATGCCCATGCCGAACACGGCGCTGGGCGCGTGCCGGGCGGCTGCCAGCGGCTCAGCTACCGATGCGTCGGCCTCGAGCGCACGGCGCAACGCGGCGCTGCCGACGATGGCGGGAGCAGGCATGAGCTGGATGGCGGCGCCGGTGGTGCTACCGAAGCGCTCCACGACCTCCTGGTAACGGGTGGGCCGTGCAGAGCGCGAGATGGCGCCGTTGAGCTGCACGATCTGCGTCGCCTGCGTCCAGCCTGGGCGCAGGCGTGCCGCCAGCTCCAGCATGGTGCGTCCCCACGAGACGCCGATGACCCCGCCCGGGGCGATGGCGGCGAGGTGGTCGGCCGCCGCCGCCGCCACGCGCTCCCGTGCCAGCTGCTCATCGCTCGCAAGTTCGCCCGTGGCCGGAACGTCCACCACGATGGCGCCGGCCAGGCCGAAGCGCTCGATGAGGGCGTCCTCCAGCGCTACCAATCGGGCGGCCGGGTGGACGATCTCGATCCGCACCGCGTCCTCGCGCAGAGCGCGGTCAAGAAGCCGTCCGACCTTGAAGCGGCTGACCCCCAGGCGCTTGCCGATGGCGTCCTGGGTCAGCTCCCCGTGGTAGTAGAGCTGCGCGGCACGAAGCATCAGCCGGACGTCTCCGGGCAGCTGGGTGGCCGAGGCGGGGTGCGCTGCGGAGGCTGCCATGCTCATGTGTGCAGGCGTCTGCTCATATGCTGGAGAGGGTAGCACCGAGACCGCCGGTGTCAAGTGGCTGTGGGAGCCCGTGGCCGTGCGTTAGCATCCCGCCGTGAAGCCGCCACGCCGCGTCAGCGCCTGAGCCCCCGTGGATCCCCGCCTGTGGGAGTTGGCGCGCGAGTTCACGCGCCTGGGACTCACGGCCTTCGGCGGTCCCGCGGCGCATATCGCGATCATGCAGCGCGAGTTCGTGGACCGGAAGGCCTGGCTCTCCCGCGAGAGGTTCGTCGACTTGCTGGGCCTGTCGAGCCTGCTGCCAGGACCCTCCTCGACGGAGGTCGCCCTGGGTATCGGTTTCGAGCGCGCCCGTTGGACTGGGCTGCTCATCGCCGCCTTCGGTTTCATCGTACCGGCCAGCCTCATCGTGCTGGCCATCGCCATCGTCTACGACCAGCTAGGGTCGCTCGCCTGGGTCAACGACCTGCTGTACGGCATGTCGCCGGTGGTCATCGCACTCATCACGCATGCCATGGTCAAGCTCGCGCCGACCGCCTGTACCGATGTGCTCACCTGGTGCATCGGCATCGGCGCCTTCATCATCGCGCTGGTCGTCCTGCAGCCCATCGCCATCCTGGTGGCTGCGGCGCTGGTGGCCTTGGCTGCTCGTCGTGGCCCGGCCCTGTGGGAGCGGCTGCGTGGGGGTGCAGCCCTCGTCCTGCTGCCGGTCGGCTCATCCGAAACGGTCATGCTCACCGCCTCGGCTGCGGCGGCGGGCCTCGGACTGGTCGGCATCTTCTGGTCATTCCTGAAGATGGGCCTGGTGGTCTTCGGCAGCGGTTACGTGCTGGTCGCCTTCCTGGGCTCCGAGCTGGTGGTGCCGGGCTACATCAGCCAGCAGGAGCTGATCGATGCCATCGCCATCGGCCAGCTCACGCCGGGCCCGGTGTTCACCAGCGCCACCTTCCTGGGCTACCTCATCGCCGGCATCCCCGGCGCCGTGGTGGCCACGGTCGGCATCTTCCTGCCGGCGCTGGTGCTCGTGGGCCTGGCCCATCCGTTCCTGCCGCGCATCCGCGCCAACGCCGACCTCTCGGCTGCCATCGACGGCCTCAACGCGGCTGCCGTGGGCCTCATCGGGGCTTCGGCGCTGATCCTTGCCCAGGATGCGTTCTTCGGCGACGGCGGCCTCGACCCACTGGCTGTCGCGCTCGGCCTGGGCGGCTTCGGGGCGCTCCTCTCAGGTAGAGTCGGCCCGCTGCCGCTGCTGCTGGGCGGGGCGCTCGTCGGCTGGCTGGCCCGAAGCCTGGTCGCCTGAATCAGAACGACGCCGGCCTGTGGCGCGGCGCCGTTGAGGTCGCTGCGTTCGGCGCGTTCGGCGCGCTCGCTCGGAGCGCGCGGCGCCGCGGCCTACAGCTCGAGCTGGGCGCGCAGCATCCAGGCGGCCTTCTCGACCTCGTCGCTGATGCCGATGAGGATGTCCTGGCTCACCGGATCGTCCTCACCGATGCGGCCGATGCGCTCGCGCATGCGGTCGGCGATCGTCTCCATGGCGGCGGTCACCAGCTTCACGGTATCGGTGCCGGCCACGAAGCCCTCCGGGAACGGTGCCAGCTCGCTGCCGGTAGCGACCGTCTCTGCGCGGCCATCGGGCGACGCGCCGATGGTGGCCAGGCGCTCGGCCACGCGGTCGGACGATAGGCGGGCGATGTCGACGATCTCGTCGAGCTGCAGGTGGATGGAGCGGAAGTGCGAGCCGACGACGTTCCAGTGGGCCTGCTTGCCGAGCAGCGAGAGATCCACCAGCTCGACGAGCGTGGACTGCAGATCCTTCACGACGGTCTTCTTGGGCTTGGCCATGGTGTCTCCTCTGGTGGCGGCTTCGGGGTTGGCGGGGGGCATGCCGTCAATGCTACGCCGTTCCCGGTCGCGGGCCCAGGACGTCAACAGCGTGCGCCAGCAGCGCCTCCGCGTTCAGCGCCATGGCACCATCGTCGTCGTGGCGGAAGAACACGTAGGCATCGCTGCCGTCACGCAGGAAGGGTGCCAGCCGCTGTGCCCATCGCTCCAGGTCCGCGGCCGTGTACTCCGCGCGTCGGAGGCGCAGGTAGACCACGGGTCCAGCCTGCAGCACCGGCTCCTCGCGGCCCTCGAGATCGGTCCCCACCAGGGTGACGCCATGCGCCTGGGCTCGCGCCTGGACCCCAGGCGCCAGCCAGCTGGGATGGAGCAGCTCCAGCGCCAGGGGTACCTCGGCGGGCCAGGCGCGGAGCAGGCGCTCGAGCGCGTCGTCGTCCCGCTCGAGCGAGCCGCGCAAGGACAGCAGCACGCACCCGAGACGCTCACCGAACCCGGTCAGGGCGTCGGTCAGCCAGCGGATCGACTCGCTCGGGTCTGCTTCCGACCACGCCCGCCAGGACGTCGAGCGCTGGGCCTTGGGGCAGAAGCGGAAGTCGGGGCCTGTCTCGCCCAGCCACTTGGCGATCTGTTGCTCGTTCGGGCGGCGCAGGAAGGTGTTGTGCAGCTCGACGGCCGGCAGCCGGGCGGCGTAGGCCACGAGCAGCTTGCGACTGGCCTTGCCGGGCGCGTAGAAGCGGGGAACCCAGCCTGGATAGGCGAAGCCGCTGGTACCGGCGTAGAGCCGGCCCCAGCGGGCGACGGTGTCCCTCACGTCGTAGGGGCCGCGGGATGCCGGTCGATGCCGTCTCGGTCCATGGCCGCAGTCTGACATCGCCGCAGCCGGTTCCGACGACGCATATGCTGGACCTGTCATGAGGGAGTCCCGCAGCACCGAGGCTGACCGCCCGGTCTACGTCGAACGCGTCAACGCGGTCATCGACCACATCGAGACGCATCTCGGCGACGAGCTGACGCTCGACGAGCTGGCCGCGGTGGCGCACTTCTCACCGTTCCACTTCCATCGCATCTTCGCGGTCATGACCGGCGAGACGCTCGGCCAGTTCATCGGGCGCCTGCGCATGGAGCGTGCCGCGACGCGACTGGTCCAGCAGCGCTCGCGTCCGGTGACGGACATCGCCCTCGACTGCGGCTTCAGCAGCCCATCTGCCTTCAGCCGCGCCTTCCGCGAGACCTTCGGGACGACGCCCTCCGCTTGGCGTCGCGGCGGCCACGCCGACCACGAACGTCGCATGCTCGAGTCCGGCCCGGCCCTCGCAGCGGTCACGGCACCGGACGACGACTACCGCATCGTGGAAGCCAGTCCGGCCCCCGACACGGGCAGAACGCGCTGGCGCGTCCGAGCCGGTTCGCTGGGCGTGGTGTCCATCGAGGTCGAGTCCGTGCCCGACCTGGAGGTCGCGTACGTGCGCTACACGGGGCGATATGCCGGCTTGGCGGAGGTGTTCAGCGACCTGTTCACCCGGCTCGCGCGCTGGGCGGAGCCGCGCGGCTTCATCGGCCTGGGAACGCCACTGCTGTCGGTCTATCACGACAGCCCCACGATCACTGCCGAGGAGCGCCTGCGCGTGAGCGTCTGTGTGCCGGTGCCACCCGACACGCCGGCGGAGGGAGAGATCGGCCGCATGTGCCTGCCGGGCGGCAGATGCGCCGTGGGCCGTTTCGAGCTGGGCGTGACCGACTACCCCGAGGCCTGGTATGCGCTCGCTGGCGCCTGGCTGCCGGACAGCGGCTACGAGCCTGACGATCGCCTGCCATTCGAACGCTTCGTCGTCGGTCGTGAGGCTCGTGCTGCGAATACCGAAGCGGTCGACATCGGCGTCCCGGTCAGACCGCTGCGGCGCTCCTGAGGGCCAGACCGCCGCCCGGACCAGGGCCCGTCAGTCAGCGGGCGTTCTCGAAGACGGCATTCCAGTCGAAGGTCATCGAGTCCTCGTACCACTGCGGCCATCCGGCGCACCAGGCTGGCGTCGCCGCCTCTCGGATGCGGTCGACGGCGGGGTGGTAGGGCTTGATGTCGAGGATGGGCGAGTCGGGTTCCGCGTCGATCCAGGGGACCTCCACCCGGCCCCTTGCGAGATCGATCGAGAGCACCGGCACCGCCGAGAGCGCGATCGGGTTGGGGCGGACGGGCGATCGCGTGGCGAAGATGCCCAGTCGGTCGGGGGCGTCGCGGTAGGCCCGTTCGGCGATGGTCACGTCGCGGAGCGCGGGTTCGTCGAGCAGGTGCGCCCACCACAGCACGTTGAGATGGGAGAAGCCCTCGAGACCGAAGAGCGCCTCGCGGAACGGCTCGTCGATGCACAGTGCGGCTCCAGTGTCATGGATAGCGGTGCGACCGATGGGGCGCAGCGCGAAGGTCTGGGCGGACATGAACGCCTCCTGCGAGTGGATGACGGGTACAGCCTCGCCTGCCTTGGTGAGCGCTGCTGTCTCTCGCTTGCGACTGGCTGTGCCCAGGTTGCGCCGTGGGGGTGGTGCCGCGGCGGCAACCGAGCGCGAGGTGCGTGACGGTGCGCGAACGCGCAGCGGAGACCATCCGCTACCAGCCCCTATGCTTCTTGCGTGAGCGCGCGCATCGACCTTGGCCGGCTGGTGCCGCTGCTGCTGGCGCTCGTCGCCATCGTGGCCATCTGGTTCATGCCCGACCTCCCCACCCAGACCGCGGAGATGGGTCTGGCACCGGTCGAGGCCTACCGGGCCGAGGTCCTCGACCCGGCTCCTCCGCCACCCGATCCCGACGACCCGCTGGGTGGCTACGGCGAGATCGTGGTGCGCGTGCTCGAGGGTCCACGCGCGGGCGAGGTCGTGCGCGCCTTCGTGACGATGCCGAGCACGGATGCGACACCCGCAGACTTCCGCACGGGCGACGACGTCATCCTCACCTTCACCGACGATTTCGACGGCACCGCCTTCGCTGCCGTCAGCGAGCGATGGCGCCTGCCGCTCCTGGCAGGACTGGTGCTGCTGTTCGCGGTCGTGATGGTGGTGGTCGGTGGATGGCACGGCACGCGAGCCCTGGTGGCGCTCGGCCTGACGGTGGTGCTGGTCGTCAAGATCCTCGTGCCCGCCATCCTGGCCGGCGCTGCGCCCGTCCCACTGGCGGTGGGCCTGGCCAGCGTCATCACGGTGGCTACCATCACCATTACCGAAGGCCTGACCCGAGTCAGCCTCGCTGCCATCCTTGGTACCGTCGGCGGCTTGCTGATCACCGCGCTGCTGGCTGGCCTGATGGCCGGCGCCGGTGCGTTCAGCGGCCTCCTTGCCGGCGACCTCGCCTATCTCACGCTCACCTCCGGCGAGACGCTCGATCTCCGCGGCATCCTGCTGGCGGCCATCATCCTCGGGGCCGTGGGAGTCCTCGACGACGTCACCGTGGCCCAGGCCGCGACCGTCGAGCAGCTGGCTGCGACATCGTCCTCGCGGGCTCGCCTCCTCTGGGAGCGGGCCTTTCGAGTGGGCCGCGCGCACATCGCGGCAACCACCAACACGCTCTTCATGGCCTATGTCGGCGCCAGCCTGCCCGCGATCGTCTTCCTCGCGCTGGTGGCCGAGCCGGTGCTGCTGACATTGAACCGCGAGATCCTCGCGCTGGAGATCGTGCGCACGCTCGTGGGCTCCATCGGCATCATCCTGGCCATGCCGCTGTCCACGCTCATCGCTGCCCTCATGTTCGGCACCCGGCAACGCTCCCGCGGGCGGTGACGTCGGGGCGCTGTCGGCGGCTCTATCGCGACCTGCGGCGATTTCGTCGATCGGCGGTCGTCGTCAGTCGGCCGAGACTCCCGCCTTCGCCCGTCGGAACAGCGGACGCTGTCCTACGTTGGCGTTGACCAGCACCACGCCGCCGAGGATGAGCACCGCGCCCGCGAGCTCCAGGGGCCGCAGCCGCTCACCCAGGACGGCGAAGCCGAGGGCGATGGCCAGCACGGGGATGACGTAGGTCACGAGGGTCGTGCGGGTGGCGCCCCAGCGTTCGATCAGGCGGAAGAACAGCAGGTACGCCACGCCGGTGCCGAGAGCACCCAGCCAGATCATCGCCAGCCACGCAAGGCTGCTGGCGGGGATGGCGTAGAGGCCGCCCTCGGGCCGCTCGAACAGCACGGCCATCACGGTGATGATGACGAAGGCGCTGAAGGCACTGCCGAACGAGATCTCTGCCGGCGATGGTGCCCGCGCCGATCCGTCCGGTCGCCTGATGATGGCGTGTCCGGTCAAGCGCCGCCGCGTATAGACGGATGCGATGGCGTAGAAGATGGCCGCGAGGACCACGGCCACCATGCCCGCCACCGCGAGCGCGGCATCCGCATCCGCCTGCGCCAGCTCCAGGCTCGGCAACGCCAGCAGCACCACGCCGCCGAAGCCGATGCCCAGCCCTGCCAGCCTGGCCACGGTGATGTGTTCGTCGGCGAGGGCGACGGCCGCAAGCACGGCGGTGAACAGCGGCACCATCGCGTTGAGGATCGAGGCCAGGCCCGAGGGGATGTACTGCTGGCCCCAGGCGATGAGCGCGAAGGGCACCACGATGTTCGACACGCCCAGGAAGACCATCCGCTTCCACACGTCCCACTGCAGCGGCAGGCGCCCACCCCGTGCCAGCAGCACTCCGCCCAGCAGAAGGCTGGCGAAGAAGGTGCGCAGGCTCACGATGGTCATGGGTGCCACGCCCTCATCGAGGCCGACCTTGATGAACAGGAACGAGCTGCCCCAGATGGCGGCCAGGAACAGGAACATCACCCAGGTCTGGGCGTCGTTGCTCGAGTGCGTGGTGGGCTGGGCAGGTGGCACGTGAGTGCCGATGCTACTGCACGACCGCATCAGGGCCGAGGGGGTCCGATGGCGTACCGCGCGTACCGCGCTACCATCGGTCGGTGACCAGCTACGACCTGACCAGCGCGCTCCTCGTCGTCGACGTCCAGAACGACTTCGCCGACCCAGCCGGCTCGCTGGCCGTGTCGGGCGGTGCCGATGTCATCCCCTTCATCAACGCCCAGGTCCAGGCGGCCCTGGCGGCCGGGGCGCACGTCTTCTACACCCAGGACTGGCACCCGCCGGTAACGCCGCACTTCGAGAAGGACGGCGGCGTCTGGCCCGTCCACTGTGTCGCCGGCACGTGGGGCGCGGAACTTCATCCCGGCCTCCTGGTGGCGGGACCGGTGGTGCGCAAGGGCCGCAACGGCGAGGATGGCTACAGCGGCTTCACCATGCGCCATCCGCAGACGGGTGAGACCGAGCCGACCGAGCTGGACGACCTGCTCAAGACGAGCGGCGTGAGCCACGTCACCATCGTCGGTCTCGCCACCGACTACTGCGTGCTGGCCACCGGCCTCGATGCGCGTGCCCGCGGCTACACCACCACCGTGTTGGCGGCAGGCATCCGCGCGGTCGACCTCGCCGAGGGTGACGGCGATCGCGCCATCGCCCAACTGCGGCTGGCAGGCGCCTTCGTCGACGAGTCGGCCGCCTGACGCCACGGGTGGCTCGCACGGCGCCACTGGTGGCTCGCACGGCGCCACTGGTGGCTCGCAGGGCGCCACTGGTGGCTCGCACGGCGCCACGGCTGGCTCGCGGGCCGATGCCGCCGACGCCTCATCCGGCAGAGCACTCGGCCTTTCCAGGCCAGGACGGAATGGGATGATCAGCGACCCGGCCATCCGAGGCCAGGACGGAATGGGACGTCCAGCCACGGTGCCCGTTCAGGCGTGCCGGGCATCGACGATCAAGCGCTGTGCCGACTCAATCACCGACGGCATGTCCTCGACGGCTTGCCCTCGGGCCCGCGCCATCTGGCCGAGTCGCTCCGTGGCGCAGCTGTGGCTGGCCGGCGCTGCGGTCGAAGGTGCCTGAGTCCCGGTCAGCGGACGGCACGGGCGGGCCCAAGGCGCACTAGACTGCCCGCCATGACGACGAACGACGACCGACCCTACTCACCAGGTCTCGCAGGCGTCCTCGCGGGCGAGACCGCACTGTCGCTCGTCGATGGCGCCAATGGCCGCCTGCTCTACCGCGGCTATCCCATCGGCGAGCTCGTGCGTGAGGGCAGCTTCGCCCAGGTAGCGCACCTGCTGTGGGCTGATGAGTGGCTGTCGGACGCACACCTGCCCTGCGCCCCGCTGGACGAGCGCATCATCGCCGGCCTGCGCGACCTGCCCGACGGCGCCCACCCCATGGACGCCTTGCGCACCGCCTTCTCAGCCTGGGGCGCCGGTCGGCGCACGGTGTGGCCGCCGACCGTGGAGCAGGCTCGCGAGATCACCGCGACGGCGCCATCGGCGTTGGCTGCCTTCGGCCGACTGCGGCAGGGCCTGGAGCCGATCGAGCCCGATCCCGGCCTCGGCACCACCGCCGGCTTCCTCTACCAGCTCAACGGCGAGGTGCCCGACGAGGCCGCCGCACGCGCGCTCGATGCCTACTTCATCGTCGCCGCCGACCACGGCTTCAACGCCTCGACCTTCACGGCTCGCGTCATCACCTCCACGCGCTCGGACATCGCCAGCGCCGTAGCCGGTGCCACCGGCGCGCTCAAGGGCCCCCTCCACGGCGGTGCCCCGTCCGAGGTCGTCAGCCAGCTGAACGCCATCGGCACCCCGGAGCAGGCCGAGCAGTGGATCAACCAGGCCATCGACCGCGGCGAGCGGCTGATGGGCTTCGGCCATCGCGTCTACCGCGCCTACGATCCACGCGCCGCCGCCCTGCGCGACGTGGCCGAGCAGATGAGCTCCATCGCCGACTGGCTCAAGCTGGCCGTAGCCGTCGAGGACGTGGCCCTCCGCGTGCTCGAGGAGCGCTATCCGGACCGTCCGCTGAAGACCAACGTGGAGTACTACACCGCGGCCGTGCTGCAGGGCGTAGGCCTACCGCCCGACCTGTTCCCGGCCACCTTCGCCATGGCACGGACCGCGGGCTGGACCGCGCACGCCATCGAGCAGGCCGGCGTGGACAAGCTCATCCGGCCCGACGTGATCTACACCGGCCCGCAAGAGCGCCACCTGCCAACGGCCTGAGCAGGCTCGGCAGCGGCGGGGCGGGCAGTCGGCCATGGCCGTGAAGATCTCCGGCCTCATCAACACCTGGAACGAGGCCGAGACGATCCGCTATGCGGTCGAATCGCTCAGGAGCTGGTGTGACGAGGTGCTGGTCGTCGACCAGCAGTCGAGCGACGACACCGTTCGCATCGCCCGCGCCTGTGGCGCTCGTGTCGTCGAGGTGGAGGCCACCGGCTACGTCGAGATCATCCGTGAGATGTCGGTGGCCATGACCGAGCACGACTGGGTCATGGTGCTCGATTCCGACGAGGTCGTGCACCCCGCCCTGGGGCGACGGCTGCGCCAGGTCGCCGAGACCGGCGAGGCCAACGTCGTCCGCATCCCGCGACGCAATATCATCCTCGGCCGCGAGATGGAGCACGGCCAGTGGTGGCCCAATGCCAAGCGGCGCTTCTTCCACAAGGACTTCATCGACATCCGCGTCGAGATGCACGGCGGCTTCCACGCTGCCCAGGGCGCGACCGAGATCATGCTGCCCATGGATCGCGAGTGCTGCCTCTGGCACTACAGCTACCACAACATCGCCGACGTGGTCTGGAAATCGCAGCGCTACACCACGGTGCAGGCCTGGCAGCGCTCGCGTTCCGGCCGACGACCCGGCCCTCGCCGCTGGTTCCGGGTGGCCGCCCGGCAGGCCTGGAAGGAGTTCGTCAGCGGACGTGCCTGGAAGGATGGTGCTCCCGGCATCGCGGTGTCCGTGGTTCGGATCATGGACCGATTCCTGGTGCAGGCGAAGCAATGGGATGAGCAGGCCTCACGGCGTCGAGCGGAGGAGTACCAACGGATGAAGGAGCAGATGCTCGGCCTCGAGCACGACCCGGACCTTGCCCCCATCGACCGCTCCGAGCTGGAGCGGCTGCAGAAGGCGCCGAGGGCCGTGGGCGAGGTCGAGTTCTAGCCGTGGCTACCATCAGCGGTGTCGTCATCGCGCTCAACGAGGCGCAACAGCTCCACTACGCCCTCTCCACGCTGCTGCCGTGGTGCGACGAGGTCATCGTCGTCGACCAGCATTCGGAGGACGAGACTGCGGCCATCGCCGAGCGCATGGGCGCCACCGTCTATCAGCATGAGCGCACCGGTGGCATCGCGGATCCGGCCCGGCGCTTCGCCGTCTCGAGGGCCGGCGGTGACTGGGTCTTCATCCTCGACGCCGACGAGATGCTGCCGCCCACGCTGGCGGCGCACCTGCGTGCTCTGGCCGACTCCGAGCCCGATATCGACGTCGTCATGGTGCCGCGTGCCAACGTCATCCTGGGTCGCTGGATCAGGCACGGCAACAACTGGCCCAGCCGCCACGCGCGTTTCTTCCGGCCGGGATCGCTGCTGATGACCGATCGCATCCACCGCTCCATCGAGCCGGCTCCCGGTACGCGCCGCCACAAGCTGGCGGCGGATCCTGCCCTGGCCATCTGGCACTTCCCCGGTGGCAACCTCTCCGACCTCGTGCGCAAGGTCGACCGCTATACCGATATCGAGGCACGCCAGGCCTACGCACGCGGCCGGCGTGTCGACCACCCCATCCAGCTCTTCACCGAGGCCAGCCGCTACTTCTGGCGCCAGTACCTGCGGGGCCGTGGCTATCGCGACGGCACGATGGGACTGGCGGTAGCCATCACGCGCACCTACTACCGGGTGCTGACCGCGGCCAAGCTGTGGGAGTTGCCGCGCAAGAAGGCCCGCGCTACCGAGGTGGCCCTGCTGCGCGACCGTCTCCTCGCGCGCTGGGAGACGGAAGACCTCTCCTAGCCACCAGCCCGCGGCCGGCACTGAAAGCACAGGCGTCCTCGTAGTGTGACAGTCCCTGTCCCCTGTGCCCGATGGTCACGCAGTCGCAGGTCCGTTCGCCGTTCTCGTCTATGATGCGCGTGCGATGGTTGATGGTCAGGTCGCCCGAAGCGAGCGTGGCGCCCACGACGCAGTACTTGGCGGCAGACAGCCCGACTGCACGGGCAACGGCCACGTCGGCGATATCCCGACCCTCCACGATGTGCTCGACG
>DATHSE010000096.1:0-18887 GCA_035464455.1 Anaerolineae bacterium
CCTTCGAGGAGCGCACCGGGCATCGAGTCGAGTTCACGACCACGCGGGACCTGCAGGCTGCGCTCGAGGCGGGCCTCGCGGCAGGGGACCCGCCGGACATCGCCGGCCTGCCGGGACCCGGGTTCATGACCCAGCTGGCCAAGGCCGGCCACTTGGTCGACCTGGGCGAGGTCATCGACCTGGGGACCTACAAGCGACAGACGGCGCCGGCCTTCGTACACCTCGGGACCGTCGACGGCCGGTTGGTGGGGGTCTTCCTCAAGGGCACCGTCAAGGGGCTGCTGTGGTACAACCCCGACGTCTATCAGGCCGGGCCATTCGACTCCTGGGTGCGACTGCAGCACGCGGCCATGACGTCGGTGGAGGGTGTCCGCCCCTGGTGCATCGGTCTCGCCTCGGATGCCTCCTCCGGCTGGCCGGGGACGGACTGGATCGAGGATTTCCTTCTGCGCCAGAGCGGCCCCCAGGCCTATGACCAGTGGATCGCCGGGCGCCTGCCGTGGACCTCGCCGGAGGTCCGCTGGGCCTTCCAGTCCTTCGGCACGGTCGTCGGGGAGCAGGACGTGGCCGGCGGCATCGAGGGTGCGCTCCGGACCCACTTCAGCCGTGCCGGCGACGGCCTCTTCACCGACCCGCCCGAGTGCCTGTTCGTCCACCAGGGCACGTTCATGTCCACCTTCCTCGATGAGGCCGTGGCACGCAGCGGGGGCCGCTATGAGCTGATGCCCTTCCCCGACATCGACCCCCGCTTCCGGGGCGCGCTCATCGGGGCCGGCGACCTCATCGCCCTGCTGCGCGATACGCCCGGCAGCCGCGACCTGCTCGCCTATCTCCTGGGCGAGGAGGCACAGTCGATCCTCATCAGCGCCGGAGGCGCCCTGTCCGGCAACGTCCTGCTCGCGGACTACCCTGATCCGCGACTCGAGCAACAGGCGCGGCTGCTGGCCCAGGCGAGGATCTTCCGCTTCGACGCCTCCGATGCCATGCCCGATGCGATGAGCCGGGCCTTCTGGCAGGCTGCCCTCGACTTCACCGCCGACCAGTCGAGGCTCGAGGAGATCCTGGCCGGGCTCGAAGCCGTGCGGGCGACCGCCTACGGGCAGGACTGATGTACCCGCTGCAGCTGCCGTCCGGGCGGCACGACTCGCTGCTGCGCATGGCGGCCGTCCTCGTCTGGCTGCTGGTTTGCGGGATGGTGGCACTGTCGCTCGGCTCCTGGGCGGCCCGTGGCTTCCCGCCGCAACCAGCCAGCTGGGCGCACGGCGCCGTGGGCGTCTCGGCCATCGCGCTGGTGGCGCTCGTGTACGCCACCATCGCGGTCGCCATGGTGGCCCGTTCGCCACGCAACCTCATCGGCTGGGTCTTCCTCGCCATCGGCGCGGCCATGGGGCTGGTCATCCCGCTGAACCAGTCGCTGGAGGGCATCCTGCACGCCGTGCGGCCGCTGCCGAGCGTGATGCTGGTGCTGGCCTGGGGCTCGGGTGCCGTGCTGCTGCCGGGGACGGCCCTGGGCGCGGTCATCGCGCTGCTGCTGTTCCCGTCGGGCCGGCCGGAGGCCCGTCACTGGCGGCTGGCCATGGCCATGGGCCTGGCGGGGTTCGTGCTGCTCACGATGAGCACGGCGCTCCGGCCCGAGGGGCTCCTCTGGTACCCCACGCTGCCCAACCCCCTGGGCGTGCCCGCCGCCATCGGGCCGCTCGTCCTGGTCGGGTCCGCGCTGGGCGTGATCGGCCTCGTGACATCGCTGGCGTTGGCGGCCGCCTGGCTGGCGCAGCGCTATCGGCACGCACACGCGGTCCAGCGTCGCCAGCTGGTCTGGGTAGCCCTGGCGGGGGCAGCCATGACCATCACCGTGGGGACGCTCTTCGCGGCCCGCTACGTGGGCACGACCTCCGACCCTGACGGCGAGCTGTTGATGCTCCTCGCGGCCCTGGGCAGCGTGCTCTTCCCGCTGACGCTCTTCCGCTTCGTGACCGTCACCGCATCCCAGGGCGTCGAGCTGGACGACCTGACCTTCCTGTTCACCGACCTACAGGACTCCACGCTGATGTACGAGCGCGTGGGTGATGCCACCGCCTATGACCTGGTGCGCCTGCACTTCCGGGCCCTGGAGGCGGTCACGCGCGACCACGGGGGTGTCATCGTCAAGACCATCGGCGACGCCATCATGGCCCGCTTCCTCGATCCGGCCCAGGCGGTACGCACCGCCATCACCATGCGCAAGCGCATCGACGAGCTGGCCCGCGGCGGCAACGCCGAGCTGGTGCTGCGCATCGGCCTGCACCGCGGTCCGGCCATCGCCGTGGCCGCTCGCGACCGCATCGACTACTTCGGCCAGACGGTGAACGCGGCAGCCCGCATCCAGGCCGCCGCGGCGCCCGGTGAGATCGTCCTCAGCGACGACGTCTACCGCGGCCTGGAGGTACCCGAGCTGCTCGTAGGCTATGACGTGGTGGTCGAGCGGCGCAAGCTGCGCGGCGTGACCAGCGAGATGCTGCTCCATCGGGTCGCCGCTCCGGGCGTCAGCGGCACCGCCACCCCAGCCCGCGACGAGCGGCCCGTGCAGCAGGGCATCGCCTGAGCGCTCAGTCGCCCGCCTGCAGCGAAGGAGCGCCGCCCTGGAGGCTGCGTCCCGAGAGCTGCTGCAAGCCGTCATACGCGGCGTACTTGTAGACCTCCGAGCGGGTCGGGATGTTGAAGGTCGTATGGATGAAGCGGTCGATGGTCTCCTCGGCGTGGAGGACGGCCTGGCCGGCATGGATGAGCTCGGAGGCCTCCTCGCCGACGATGTGGACGCCCAGGAGCCGGCGGTCATCGCGCCGGAACACCAGCTTGATGAACCCATAGGTGGTGCCGGCGATGAGGCTGCGTGGATTGTTGGCGAAGTGGAAGCGACCGCTGGCAGTCTCGATCCCGGCCGCCACCGCGGCTTCCTCGGTGAGGCCCACCATGGCCGCCTCGGGGATGGAGTAGATGCCGAAGGGCGGCAGCGGGTCGACGGTATCCTTGAAGGGGATGCCGAAGGCGAGGCACATCGCCACGCGGCCCTGCTCGGCCGAGACGGAGGCCAGGGCCGGTGGCCCGATGACGTCGCCGGCCGCGAAGATGCCAGCCGCCGCCGTCCGGTACTCGGCGTCGACGATGATCCGTCCCCGGGCATCGAGCTCCACCCCGGCCGCCTCGAGGCCCAGCTCCTCGGTGTTGCCGCTGCGACCGGCCGCGAACAGCACCATGTCCGTGTCCAGCGCCTCGTCGCCGGCCAGGGAGACCCGCAGCCGTCCATCGACGCGAGCCACCTCGGCTCGCGGGGAGGCCAGCAACAGTCGCATGCCCATGTCGGTGAAGCAGGCGCGCAGCTGCTCGGAGGCCTCGCCGTCGAGGAACGGCAGCAGGCGCTCGGCACGGTCGACGAGCGTCACCTGGACCCCCAGCGCCGTGAAGATCGAGGCGTACTCGCAGCCCACCGGACCACCGCCGATGACGACGAGGCTGGCGGGCATGCGCTCGATGCCCAGGATGCTGTCGGAGTCATGCACGTCCGGGTCGTCGAAGGGGACGGCCGCCGGACGGAAGGGCCGTGAGCCGGTGGCGATGAGGACGACGGGAGCGCGCAGGGTTCGGTCGCCGCCATCACCGAGGCGGACCTCGACGCTGCGGTCGGCGCCCAGGCGCGCCACGCCCTGCACGAGCTCGATGCCGTGCCGCTCGAGGTTGGCGCGCACGGCCCGTCCGGCTACCTCGGAGACGGCTGCAGCGCGTGCGCGCAGCCGGTCGAGCGTCAGCTCCGGGGCCAGGTCGAGACCGATGCCGTAGACCTCTCGCCGCCGGAAGCCAGTCAGGTAGAGGGCGGTCTCGCGCAGGGTCTTGGTGGGCAGGCCGCCGCTGTTGACAGGGGCGCCGCCCGGTCGCTCCTGGCGCTCCACGAGCGCGACGCGCTTGCCGAAGTAGGCCGCTTGTGCGGCGCCCTTTTCGCCGGCCGGTCCGGAGCCGATGACGATGAGATCCAGGTCATGGTCGCTCATGGTGTCCCCTCGTGGCTTCACCGCGGACGCTGCCTTCCGCTTCTGGCTCGTGCTGCGAGTCTAGCGTCGCGGACGGCCCCGGCACACTCGGCCGGGGCGCCCGGCGGCACCGGAGTACTGCCGCCCACCGGGACCGTGGTAGCGGCGAAGGACGGCGGTGCCCGATGGCACAATGGCGCGGCACGCCCCGACCGCCGCTCGCCTGCCATGCAGCGGCTCGGGGTGGCCGGGGACGGAGGAGCACGCCAGACATGCCGTTGTTGCTCCACCTCGCCGACATCCACCTGGGTGCCCGTCACGCTCACCTCGGGGGCGCCGCGGTCAAGCAGCGCGAACGTCAGCTGGCCGCCCTCGCCCGCGCTGTCGACGAGGGCCAACAGGCGAACGTGGATGCGGTCCTGATCTGCGGTGACCTCTTCGACTCCAATGCCCAGCCGCGGCGCTCGGTGGAGCATGTCGTCAGCGAGCTGAAGCGTTTCACCGATGGCGGCACCCGGGTGGTCATCATCCCCGGCAGCCACGACGTCTACGACAGCGACTCCATCTATCGAGCCTTCGACCTCGCCAGCATGGCCGGCCTGCCGGCGGGCAGCGAGCTGCTCACGCTGCTGACGCCCGAACGGCCGGAGCTGTTGCTCAAGGACCTCGACCTCATCGTCTACGGTCGAGTCCTCGCCACCAGGCGCGCCTCGAGCAGCCCGCTCGAGGGCTTCAGTGCGCGCTCCGATGAGCGCGCCAGCTGGAAGGTGGGCATGGTCCATGGCTCGCGCCACGTCCCCGGCGAGGTGGAGCGCGATGACGTCAGCTTCACCGACGCCGAGATCGCCAGCAGCGGCCTCGACTACCTGGCCCTGGGGCACCGGCACTCCTTCTCGATGGGCCGCGCGGGCGAGACCACGTGGGCCTATCCCGGCGCGCCCGAGCCGCTGGCGGCGGACGAGGACGGTGCCGGCAGCGTCTGCCTGGTGCGACTCGAGGATGGCGCGGGTGCTGCCAGCAGCGTGCACGTCGAGCGCGTCCGCGTCGGCCGGACGGTGTTCCGCGCCGAGTCCGTCGATGCCTCCTCGCTCACGGGCCGTCACGAGCTGGTGCGGCGCCTGCGCGAGCTCGCCGACCCCGACCTCGCGCTGGAGGCCAGCATCGATGGCATCGCGCCCGACGCGCTCGAGCTCGATGTCAACGAGGTAGAGCGCGAACTGGCGCCGTCGTTCCTGCATGTGCGCGTGCGCGACCGCTCGGCCGCAGAGCTCCACGCCGCGCATGACCTCCCCACCGACACCGTGGCCGGCAAGTTCGTGGCCGACATGCGGTCGCGCCTTCGCGCCGCCGAGTCCAGGGGTGACGCTGAGACCGCCGAGCAGGCGCGCCAGATCCTCCGCCTCGGACGGCGCCTGCTGCTGGACGAGCCGGGCCACCTGACGATGCCCTGACCGTGCGCATCACCCGACTGCAGCTGACCCACTTCAAAGCGCACGACTCGCTCACCCTCGAGCCGGCTGCCGGACTGACCGTCATCCGGGGTCCCAATGAGGCCGGCAAGTCCTCCATCGGCCAGGCCATCGAGATGGTCCTCTTCACCAGGCCCGATGCCGACGGCGAAGACGTCCGCCACGCCTGGAGCTGGGGCGCGACCTCTCCGCCCGAAGTGGCACTCGACTTCGAGGTCGAAGGTCAAGCCGGCCGGTTGGTGAAGCGTTTTGGCGGTGCACATGAGGCCGTGGGTGAGCTGGCCCTCGACGGTCGCTCCAGCACCGACTTCGGCGGCATCCAGGAGCAGGTCGCCCAGCTCACCGGCATCCCCGGCGATGCCTTCTTCCGTGCCACCGCCAGTGTCGGTCACCGCGCCCTCGACGCCGTCGGTGAAGAGCCCGAGCTGCACGACCGGTTGCAGCAGGCCGTCAGCGGTGCTGACCGCGCCACGGCCATGGCCAAGCAGAAGCTCCGGACAGCCATCGGGCGCTACCGTAGCGAGGGTCAGCAGGAGCCCGGCCTGCTCCAGGCCGCGCGCGAGGGTGTTGGGCTGCTGGAGCGTGAGCTGGCTGCGGGTGAGGAAGCCCTGGCGCGACTGCAGGCAGACCGAGCCGCGTGGGCCGACTCGCACGCACGCCGCGAGGCGCTCGAGGTGCAGCTGCGCCGCCAGCAGGCCGACCTCGCCGAAGCCCAGCGCGCCGAGGAGCTGGCGCAGCAGCGCGACCGTGCGGCCGACCGGTATGCGCGGCTCCAGCGTGCGGTTGCGCTGATCGAGGAGGCCCAGCAGCTACAGCGGGCCATGCCTGCGGCCATCTCGCTGCCGCAGCTGCGGGCTGCAGTGTCGCGCGCCAGCAACCTGCAGTACGAGATGTCGGAGTTGGAGGCCGAGGTGAGCGTGGCCGCCGATGCCCTCAGCGCGGAACAGGAGCCGGAGCTGACGCCCCCACGGCCCATGCGCTGGCTGGCACTGGCCACCGTCTTCGTGGCCCTCGGCTGGCTGGCGTCGTTCCTGCTCAGCGATGCGGGCCCCGCCGGCCTGGCCGTGGTCGCAGCGCTGGCGGCGGGCGTCATCATCACGCTCGTGCAGGCCATCCGGGGAGCCGGCCGCCGGCGCCAGTACGGCCTCGCCATGCAGCTCGCGCAGGCAGCCGTGGCGCAGCGCACGGAGGCCGAGCGCAGCCAGGAAGAGCAGTTGCGTCGCAAGCAGCGCGAGCTGGCCTCCGCGCTGGCGGCGGCTGGTGTCGCCGACGTCGCGGAGGCCGAAGCCCTGCTGGCTTCGATGCAGGCGCAGACCGAGTCGCTGGCCCACATCGAGGGAGAGCTGCGCGGCCTCGGCGTCGAGGAACGCAACCTGCGACGCCTGCATGAGGCCTGCGATGAGGCAGCCGCTTCGACCGAGCGGGCCGACCGTGCATTGGCTGCCACCGCCAGCCTGGCCGACGATCCCTCGGCCGCTCGCGCATCCGCTGAGCGACTGCTGGCGCAGACGCTCCCGGCGCGCGACGCCGCCAGGTCCGAGGAGGACCAGGCGCAGGGGCGCGTCGACGCCAACCAGGTCGACGCCGAGTTGGTGGCCGGCCTGGCCGAGCGCCATTCGGAAGCGCGTGAGCGATACGCCGAGCTCGAGCGGCGCCTGCTGGTCTACGAGGGCACGTTGCAGGCCATCGAGGCGGCCGAGCGAGCGACCCTGAAGACCGTGGCTCGGCACCTCGAGGAACGCATGGGGCCGGCCATCGCCGCCGTAACCGACGGGCGCTACGACGACATCGAGGTCGATGAGCACAGCCTCGCCTTCAGGCTGCGGTCACCCGAGACGGGCGAGCTCGTCGATGTCGCACAGCTCTCGCGGGGCACCGCCGACCAGCTCTTCCTCGTCGCCCGGCTCGGCCTCGTCCGACTGGCGAGTCAAGATCAACGCCCCCCGCTCATCCTCGACGACCCCTTCGTGACCTTCGATGGTGTGCGTGCCGAACGTGCGCTACGGGTGGTCAAGCAGCTCGCCAGCGACCACGGCGTGCAGGTGTTGTTGCTGACCTGCTCGGACCGCTTCGACGCGCTCGCCGACGAGCTGGTGGTGCTGCCGGGCCCATCCGGCGAGCGCGTGCTGGCCAACCTGACGCGTACGCTGCCGGAGGCGGAGGCGCCGACGGCCGGGACAGCCGAGGCACCTGCACCGACGCTGCGCTTCGAGCCCGACCCGCGCCCGAACCCGGATCCCGTGGCACCGCGGCGAGGGCGGGCCGCCGGGTCCACTGCCGAACGTGACACCGGCATCGCCGATCCCTTCGGCCTCGGCCGGGGCAGCGGCAACGAGGCCGCCGGGTCCACTGCCGATCGTGACACCGGCATCGCCGATCCCTTCGGCCTCAGCCGGGGCAGCGGCAACGAGGCCGCCGGCTGAACGCTCTGGCGCCGGTTCTCGCCCTCGTCGCTGCCGCCTCGTGGGGCGTTGGCGACTTCGCCGGCGGCATCGCGACACGCCTGTCCAACGGCTTCGTGGCCGTCTTCCTGGCCCAGGGCGTGGGCCTGCTGGTGGCCGGCCTGCTGGTGCTGGTCGGCGGCGAACCGATCCCGGCCGTGGAGGCACTGGCCTTCGCTGCGCTGGCGGGCACCTCGGGCACGCTCGGGCTGGGCTGCTTCTACCTCGCCCTGTCGCGCGGCACGATGGGCCTGGTGGCACCGATCACAGCCCTGCTGGCAGCCGCCTGGCCAGCCGCCGTGGCACTCCTGAGTGGCGGTGCCGCCAGCCAGCTCGCGCTGCTGGGGATGGCTGCCGCGCTGGTCGCCGTGGTGCTCATCTCAGTGCCGGACCGACGGCTGGGCACTCCGGTCATGCCCACGTACCACGGTTCACGCGGCCGCGAGTGGCTGCTGGTCCTCTGTGCAAGCCTCGGCTTCGGCAGCTTCTTCCTGCTGCTCGACGCGTCCCGCGGCGCCGGCGCGGACGTGTGGTGGCCGCTGCTCATGGTCAAGGTCGCGGGCGTGCTGGCCATCGTCACGGCCGCGCTGGTGCTGGCGCCCATGGGCCGGTTCCCGGGCATCCGGCTGGGGCCGGCGGCTCTGCTGGTCGGCGTCGTGGCCGGCCTGGGCGACTTGGGCGGCAACCTCTTCTTCGTGCTCGCCAGCGGCGAGGGTGAGCTGGCGCTGGTCATCGTGCTCGCCTCGCTCTACCCGGTGGGCACAGCCATCCTGGCGCGCGTCTTCCTGCACGAGCACCTGAGCCCGCTGCGGATGCTGGGTGTGGCCATGGCCATCGTGGGCGTCATCCTCATCGGCCTCGGCGGCTAGCCCGACCAGCCGGCCCCGTAAGTTCAGCAGCGCTTCCGGGCTCCAGCAGCCACACCGCGTTGGGACGGAGTGCGAGCTGCGCGGGCCACCGATCGGGGTCCCGGTAGGCCCCGAAGCACTCGGCGATGATGCCCGCCTTGGCCGCCCCCGGAACCATCACCACGACGCTGCCCGCGGCCTGCAGCAGGTAGGGCGCGATGGTCACACGCGGCAGGTTCGGCTCGACGTGCGTGGGTGCCGCCACCGCCAGCGCCGGCACGCGCGTCTCGTTGACGGCAGGCGTGCCGGGAAAGGTAGAGAGGATGTGGCCGTCGCCGCCAACGCCCAGCAGCACCACGTCGAAGGCCGGGACGCCGCCGCGGGCGGGCAGGGTCCCTTCCAGCTCCTCGGCATAGCGGGCCGCGGCCCAGCTGACATCATGGCCGGCGTCGATGGCGGCATCACAGGGGATCGGGTGCAGCTGCGACTCCGGGATGGCAGGGGCGCCATCGGCCGCGAGCCATTCGCGCAGCGCCGTGGCCCAGTTGCGATCTGGATGGCTGAGTGGCACGGAGCGTTCATCGCCCTGCCAGACGTGCACCCTGGGCCAGTCCACCCGTTGCGCTCGGGCATCGTTGGCAAGCAGCTCGAACAAGGCCGACGCCGACGATCCGCCCGTCAGGGCCAGGTGTGCCACGCCGTGCCGCTTGATGCCGGCGCGCAGTCCGTCCACCAGCAGGTCCAGCGCACGCGCCGCGAGCACCTCGCGGTCGGGGCACAGCAGCACCGCGGTCTGCATCATCGCCCGAGATCCCCGATGAGCGCGACGGTCTTCTCCAGCGCCTGTGCGAAGAGCCGGTCGTGCCCGGTGCGGTCGAGCGACTCGGCCAGGTACGGGACCTCCTCGAAGCGCTCGAGCTGGCTGGCGCGCCGGATGACCGAAGCGCCGTTCCAGTCGGCCGTGGCCAGGAGGTGGTCGGCCTGGCGGGTGACGTTGACCTCTGTATGTGCGTCCGAACGACCGCCCGCCAGCGCCACCCGCACGAGCGAGCCGACAGCCCGGACGGCGCCGCTGTACTCCACCTCCACGGGCCGGATCTCGATGTCGATGGTGCGCTTGCCGGCCCGCACTCGTGCGCTCCAGCTCTCGTCGGCCGCCGACTGCAGGGGCGCCACCACCTGCAGCCGCAGGCGTGACATGAGCCAGCCGATGAAGAGGGCCGCGCGGGCGAGCTGCACGTCGCCGCTCGGGCGAGCCACGTCCACCCGGATCGACTTGAGGTACCTGAGCTCGCGCACCAGCAGCGGATGGTCGAAGCAGGAAGCCAGCAGCTCGCGCCACAGCATCAGCCGCATCCAGCTGACATCGTGCACCACGAGACCGCCGTAGACCGCGTCGGACATGGCCACCAGGCGCTCCAGCCCGTAGCCGCGGAAGTGCCCCGAATCGACGAAGAGGCGATCGCACTCGTCGGCCAGCTCGGTGAAGTCACGACGCCCGAAGGGCACGTCGTCCGGCCACCACAGCACCACCGGCAGGTCGTGGATGAGCAGCGGTGCGACCGTGCTCGAGAGGTGCTGCGCCAGCTCGCCACCGACCTTGATGAGGATCTCCTCGGTGCAGATCTCGCTGGAGCCGCGCTCGGGCAGCTGGCAGGAGGCGTAGATGTGGGCCTCGAAGCTGGCGGGGCCATCGGGATCGGTCGGCGAGAGCACCACGGCGCGCGAGGGGTGGCGCGCGGCCAGGGTGCTGACGGTAGCCATGGCGCGGTCGACCAGCTCCGGGCGCGGCGCCACCACCACCAGCGTCAGTACCGAGGTGCGCGTACGGACGCGGATGCCTTCGTCCTCGGTGGCGTCCATGCGGCCGGCCAGGCGTGGATCGGTGTAGGCGATGTCGCGTTCACTCCCGGCGGCCTCCTCCGCCACGCGACCCCACAGCCCAGACAGTGCCTCGCTGGTGGCACGGATGGACTCGGTGCGCACGTGCCAGCGCCAGGTGCCGGCAGCGTCGAACTGGATGGGCGCTACAGCCTTCGCCATCGCCTGCCGTCCCGCTGCAGGAGCCGATCGGCGGCCTCCGGCCCCCAGGTCCCGGCCTGGTAAGGCTGGAGGCTGCCGTCGAGCCGGCCGACGGCCGATCGTGCGCTACCCGAGCGGTCCTTGGCCTTGTCGGTGCCGCCACCGGCACCCCACTCGCGCCACATCTCGTTGAGGGGCGTGAGCAGGCTCCAGGCGGCCTCGACCTCGTCCGCGCGCGTGAAGAGCGAGGCGTCGCCGAGCATGGCATCGAGCAGCAGGGTCTCGTAGGCCTCGGGGGCATCGGAGAGGAAGGTGGAACCGTAGGTGAAGTCCATGTTCACCGAGCGCACGTCCAGGCCGAGCTCTGGCACCTTGGCCGCGAAACGCAGCAGGATGCCCTCGTCGGGCTGGATGCGCATGGCCAGCATGTTGGGCTCGGGATCGGAGGCGCTGTCGCGGAAGAGCGTCAGCGGTGGCTGGTTGAACTGGATCGCGATCTCCGTGGCGCGGCGGGGCAGGTGCTTGCCCGTGCGCAGGTAGAAGGGTACGCCGGCCCAGCGCCAGTTCTCCACCTCCAGGCGCAGGGCCACGTAGGTCTCCACGCTCGAGTCGGGCGCCACCCTGGGCTCGTCGCGGTAGGCGCCGACCTTGCGGTCGGCGACCCAGCCGGCGTCGTACTGGCCGCGGACCACGTCGGCGTGGATGCGGCTGGGCGTCCAGTCGGTGTCGATGGCCCGCAGGACGCGCACCTTCTCGTCGCGCAGCGCATCGGCCTCGAAGTTGATGGGCGGCTCCATGGCCACCAGGCTGAGCAGCTGCAGCATGTGGTTCTGCAGGATGTCACGGCTGGCGCCGGCTTCCTCGTAGAAGGCGCCGCGGGTCTCGACACCCAGGTCCTCGGCCACGGTGATCTGCACGTGGTCCACGTAGCGGCGGTTCCACACCGGCTCGAAGATGCCGTTGCCGAAGCGGAAGACCAGCAGGTTGCGGACGGTGTCCTTGCCCAGGTAGTGGTCGATGCGGTAGACCTGCGACTCGTCGAAGGAGCGCATGACCGCGTCGTTGAGCGCATGACCCGACTCCAGGTCGTGGCCGAAGGGCTTCTCGATGACGATGCGGCTCCAGGAGCCCGCGCGGTCGGCCAGCCCCGCCTTGCCCAGGTTGGCCACGATGTCCTCGTAGGCGCTGGGCGGTGTGGCGAGGTAGAAGAGGCGGTTGCCGCGGCAACCGGCAACGGCGTCGATCTGGTCGAGCCGTTCGGCGAGGCGAGCGTAGTCGGCAGCCTTGCCGAAGTCACCCTGCTGGTAGTGGAGCGTCTGGGCGAAGTCATTCCACAGCGCCGTCTCGACCGTGTTCCGCGAGTGCTCGCTGACCGCTGCCCGCATCTCCTCGCTGAACTCGGCATCGGTGTACGGCCGTCGCGAGTAGCCCACGATGCTGGTCTCCGGCGGCAGCAGGCCGGCGCGGCGGAGGTTGTAGAAGGCGGGCAGGATCTTGCGGTGGGCGAGGTCGCCGGTGGCGCCGAAGACCACGACGATGGCCGGATCCGGGACCCGCTCGAGACGCGTCCCCGTCCGCAGGGGGTTGATGGTCGTGGCGTCCTCGGTCGTGGCCCGGTGCATGACGTGGCGGCCATGAGCGCCGCCGCGAGTCGCTTGTGCCGAGCTCCTGCTGGCCATCGACCTTGGCCCTACCGCTCCCTGATGGCGTGGCCGCCGAACTGCTCGCGCAGCGCGGCCAGCACCTGCGCCGTGTAGGACTCGTCCTGGCGGCTGCGGAAGCGGGTGAGCAGCGACAGGGTGATGACGGGGGCGGGCACGTCGAGGTCCATCGCCTCCTCGATGGTCCAGCGGCCCTCGCCCGAGTCCGCCACCCAGCCGCGCACGCCCTCGAGCTGCTCGCCACGCTCGGCGAAGGCGTTGCCGGCCAGCTCCAGCAGCCACGAGCGGATGACCGTGCCGTGCTGCCACGCCCTGGCCACGGCCTCCAGGTCGAGCGGGTACTCCGAGGCGTGCAGGATCTCGAAACCCTCGGCATAGGCCTGCATGAGGCCATATTCGATGCCGTTGTGGACCATCTTGGTGTAGTGGCCCGAGCCCGGGGGACCACAGTGGATGTAGCCGCCCTCGGGCGCCAGCGCGGTGAAGATGGGCTCCAGCGGCGCGACCGCCTCGCGCTCGCCACCCACCATCGTGCCGTAGCCGTTCTGCAGGCCCCACACGCCGCCGCTGATGCCGGCATCCACGAACCTGATGCCGCGCTCGGCGAGGAGCGCGTGGCGTCGCTTGCTGTCCTTGAAGTTGGCGTTGCCGCCATCCACGATGGTGTCGCCTGCAGTCAGCAGGGCAGCGAACTGCTCCATCGTGGCCTCGGTGGCCGCGCCGGCCGGCACCATCAGCCAGACGATGCGCGGCACTGGCAGCTTGGCGACCGCCTCGGCGGGTGTGGCCGCCCCGTCGAGCCCTTCGGCCATCATCAGCTCCGTCTTCTCTGCGGAGCGGTTGTAGGTGACCACGTGGTGGCCGGCAGCATGCAGACGCCGTGCCATGTTGGCGCCCATGCGACCGAGACCGGCGATGACCAGGTCCATCACTCTCCCTTTCCTCGATGTCGCGGGTGGTGCCGCAGGCTGGCGGTGGTGGTCAGGACAGGGCCTGGGCGAGGACCGCCCCGAGCTCGTCGAGGCCGGCATCGGGGTCGTCACCCAGGTCGATGCGCAGTGCCGGCAGGCCGTGTGCAGCCAGCGCGGCCAGGTCACCCATGGCCTGGGCATCCACGAGCACGCCGAAGGTCTCCACGCGTCCGGGGATGGCGATGTCGGCAGGGTGGCCACAGGTGAGCTGGATGAAGCAGCCCGTGGGTGCGCCGCCCTTGTGCAGCTGGCCGGTGGAATGCAGGAAGCGCGGACCGTAGCCGAACGTGGCGGCCCGGCCGGTGGCGTCACGCAGGCCGGTCTGGAGCCCGCGCAGCTGCTGCGTCCGCGCCTCAGTCGGAGCGATGAAGGCGCCGATCGCGAAGTAGCCCCGTTCGGGCACCTGGCGAACGTGCTCGCGCAGCAGCTCCACCAGGCCCATGTCGGCGGCGCCGGGCTGCCAGGCCCTGAGCGTGCCCTGGCTGGCAGTGGGCTCGGGCACGGGCAACTGCCCCGCCTTGGCGTACGCGTCCAGCGCCGACATGGTGTTGTGCTTGGAATCGGTGACGTTGGGCTCGTCGAAGGGGTTCACCTGGAGCTCGATGCCGGCGACCGCCGTGGCGAACTGCCAGCGGAAGAACTCGGCCGCCACCCAGGAGGCCTCGTCGAGCCGGATGTCGATGAGGGGATGACCCGCCTCCACCAGGGCGGCCAGCTGCGGGTCGGTGTAGCCGTGCCATTCGCTGGCAGTGGCCGGGCCGAGGCGGACGAAGACGCGGTCGGCGCCGTAGACGCCGGGTTCGCCCAGCCGCTCGCCATCGACCGGCACGATACCGGTGCCCTGCTTGCCGGTGGACTCGGCGATGAGCTGCTCCAGCCAGGCCCCGAGGGGGGCCAGGTCCGGCTCGATGACGAAGGTCAGCTTGTCGCGCCCGGCCCTGGCAAGGGCCGCCATGGCGACGCCGAGGATGAGCGCCGGGTTGTCGCGCGAATCGGATCGCGTGGCGTCGGCCATGATGCGGGCATCCTCGAGCAGCGGGTCAAGGTCCAGCCACAGCAGCGCAGCCGGCACCAGGCCCACGTACGTCAGGGCGCTGTAGCGCCCGCCCACGTCGGCGGGGTTGAGGAACGTCTCCCGGAAGTAGCTGGCGTGGGGGATGGCATCGAGCGAGCCCCCGGGATCGGAGATCGAGACGAAGCCGTCGCCGGCCTTGCTGCGCGGGAAGCGGCCCACGCGGTGCTCCTCGGCCTGCCAGTGGTGCGCGAGGAAGGCCAGCGTCTCGGTGGTGCTGCCCGACTTGGTGGCGATGATACGCAGCGTCCGAGCGGGATCGAGCATGGCGTCGTAGGCAGCCACCGCCGCGGGGTCGGTGGAGTCGAGAACGTGGATGTTCAGGCCCTTGTCCGACTCGGGATAGACCCGGCTGAACACCTCGGGGGCCAGCGATGAGCCGCCCATGCCGCACACGAGGGCATCGGTGTAGCCCTCCCGTGCGATCTGCTCGCCGAAGGCGGTCAGCTCGGCGACCTCCTCGGCGAACGCGGTCGGAGCGTCCAGCCAGCCCAAACGGTGGGCGATGGTCGCTGCCACCGCCTCATCGCTTGTCCACAGGCTGGTGTCGCGCGCCCAGAGCCGGCTCGCCCAGCGGCCCTGGATGGCCGCGGCGATGGCCTCGTCGACGGCGGCGCTCAGTGTCCCGGGCAGGGTCAGGACGGTGTCCATCTAGCGGACCTCAGGCACGGTCTTGCTGGCGCCATGGTGCTCGGCCTCCGGCGAGACGATACCGCGCACATCCCCGGCGAGGACGCCACGGGCGACCCGCGCGACGTTCTCCGCCGTGAGGCCGAAGGCCTCGAAGATCTCGTCCGCCGGCGCGGAGGCACCGTAGCGCTCGATGGCCATGATGGCGCCCTCGCGCTGGTTCACCCAGCGGTCCCATCCCAGCGACACGCCGGACTCGATGGAGACACGGGCGGTCACCGTCGGCGGCAGCACCTCGTCGCGATACGCAGCCGGCTGGGCCCCGAAGCGCTCCCAGCTGGGCATGGATACGACGCGCGTGGGCACGCCCTCGGCGGTCAGCACGTCGCGGGCTGCCATGGCCAGGCTGACCTCGGATCCGGTGGCGATGAGGATGAGCTCGGGGGCGGTCGGGCTGCCGTCGGCCCCGGCCGCCTCGGCCAGCACGTAGGCGCCGGCACGCACGCCGCTGCGGGCCAGCTCGGCCGTGCCGGGCAGGATGGGCAGCTTCTGGCGGGTGAAGGCCAGCGCCGTCGGTCCGTGCGGGTTCTCCATCGCCAGCGCCCACGCAGCCGAGGACTCGTTGGCGTCGGCCGGGCGCACGAACGTCAGGTTGGGGATGGCACGCAGCGCCGCGTAGTGCTCCACCGACTGGTGGGTGGGGCCGTCCTCGCCGACGCCGATCGAGTCGTGCGTCCAGACATAGGTGACCTGCAGGCCGCTCAGGGCTGCGAGTCGCACCGAGCCACGCATGTAGTCGCTGAAGGGCATGAACGTGGCCACGAACGGGATGAGCCCGCCGTGGTAGGCGATGCCGTTGGCGATGCCGCCCATGGCATGCTCGCGAACGCCGTAGCGGATGTTGCGGCCGTTCTCATCGGCGCTGAAGACGCCCTCGCCTTCCATGTCGGTGAGGTTGGAGCCGGACAGGTCGGCGGAACCGCCGATGAGCTCGGGCACCCCGGCCTTCAGCCCCTGCAGGGCGTTCTGGGAGGCGTTGCGCGTGGCGATGCCGCCATCCTCGGTCGAGTAGCTCGGCAGGTCCGCGTCCCAGCCCGTCGCGAGCACGCCCTCGATGCGACGGCGCAGCTCGGCGCCCTCCGCGGGGTAGGCATCGGCGTACGCCGTCAGGCGTTGCTCCCACTCGGCCACCAGCGCCTCGCCATCCTCGGCGGCGGCGCGGAAGTGGGACAGCACCTCGGGGGCGATGTCGAACGTGGCGTCGGGATCGAGCCCGTAGGCCTGCTTGACCAGGCGCACCTCGTCGGCCCCCAGGGGGGAGCCATGGACCTTGAAGGTGCCGGCCTTGTTGGGCGAGCCGAAGCCGATGGTGGTGCGGACGCTGATGATGGAGGGTCGCTCATCGGCACGGGCGGCGGCGATGGCGGCGGCGATGGCCTGCGCGTCCTCGCCGTCCTCGACGCGCTGCGTGTGCCAGCCGTAGGCGTCGAAGCGCTGCAGCACATCCTCCGACCAGGCCATCGAGGTGGGGCCGTCGAGCTGGACCGCGTTGTCATCGTAGAGGGCGACGAGCTTGCCCAGTCGCAGGTGCCCGGCGAGGCTGGCGGCCTCGGCGCTGATGCCCTCCTGCAGGTCGCCGTCCGAGCAGATGGTGTAGGTCCAGTGGTCGATCATCTCGTAGCCGGGGCGGTTGAACTCGGCCGCCAGGCGTCGCTCGGCGATGGCCATGCCGACGGCGTTGGCGAAGCCCTGGCCAAGTGGCCCGGTGGTGGCGTCCACGCCGGGCGTCATGCCGTACTCGGGGTGACCCGGCGTGCGCGAACCCATCTGGCGGAAGCGCCTGAGCTCGTCGAGGGGCAGGTCATAGCCGGTCAGGTGGAGCATCGAGTACAGCAGCATGCTGGCGTGTCCGGCGCTGAGCACGAAGCGATCCCGATCGATCCAGTCGGGCCGCGTGGGTGCGTGCTTCAGGAAATCGGTCCACAGCACGTACGTCATCGGGGCCGCGCCCATGGGCGCTCCCGGATGGCCGCTGTTGGCCTGCTGCACACCATCGATGGCGAGGGCGCGGATGGTGTTGATGGCCTTCTGCTGGTCGAAGGACGTGGCGGTGCTGTCCAAAGGTCGTGCTCCTCGAGGCCGAGGACCCTCCCGCGGGTCGGTCGCTGCGGCCCGGCGTGGGTCCGAACGGGCTGACGCCCGTCTGGGCTGGGCTGGGGTTGGTGTCGGAGCCCACATTCTACTGGCCCCGCCGCGCGGGCAGCCTCCCCCACGGGACGCGTATGCTGCCGTGGCCATGAGCCAGCAGCAGCCTCGCCTGGTCGCGCTCGGCGACCTGCTCCTTGACGTCGTCGTGAGCCCGGACCGCCCGGTCGAGCACGGCACCGACCTGCCCGGCAGCGTGGCGTTCCGTCGCGGCGGCTCGGCTGCCAACACCACCGCCACCTTCGCACACCTCGGCGGCGCCGCCTCGCTCATCACCAGCCTCGGAGACGACTACTGGGCGAACCGGCTGCTGGCCTCGCTGCGAGCCGACGGTGTCCGGGTCCACGCGCTGCGCCGACACGGCAGCAGTGGCCGCCTGGCGGCGCTCATCGGCGATCGTGGCGAGCGCTCGTTCGTGACCGAGCGTGGGGTCGCCGATGCGCTTGACCCCGGCGGCATCGACGCCGCCTGGCTGCGAGCAGCCGACGTGCTCCACGTGCCGGCCTACTCGCTGTTCGGCGAGCCCATCGGCGCGGCGTCCCTGCGTGCCGCCGAGCTGGCGCGGCAGGCCGGCGCGCTCATCAGCAGTGACCTGTCCTCGACCGGGCCCCTGCTGGCGTTCGGCGTGCGCCGGTCCCGAGCCCGCATCGCGGCCCTGCACACGGACGTGCTCTTCGCCAACCGCGCCGAGGCTGCCGCCCTGTTGCGCCAGGCTGGCCGGCGCGCCTGGGCAGGGCTGCTGACCCACGCCCCGCTGGTGGTGGTCAAGGACGGGGTGTGGGGCTGTCGCGTGCTGTGGGACGAGGATGGCGCGATCAGGCAGCTGGACGTGGCCGCGCTGCGCGTGGGCACGCGCATCGACACCACGGGCGCCGGCGATGCCTTCGCCGCCGGCTTCCTGTACGCGCTCATCCGTTCGGGTGGACGCGAGGCCACGCGCCGCGACCCGGCGCTGCGACGCGCCGCCATGGCCGGGCATCGCGCAGCCGGCGACGCTCTGCGCCGCGGCCGGCCGGAGCTCCGTCTTGGCTAGGCGGATGGGGCAGGCACGCCTCAAGAGCCGGTAGGCTTGCGATGTGAGCGCGAACGAACTGCTGCGGGTCCATGCCGAGGTCATGGCTGCCCTCGAGGGCGGCCGAGCCGTGGTGGCCCTGGAATCGACCATCACCACGCACGGACTGCCGCGGCCGGACAACCTGGCTGCGGCACGGATGGCCGAGGCCGCCGTTCGCGCCAGCGGCGCCGTGCCGGCGACCGTGGCCACCCATGACGGCCGTATCCGCGTGGGGCTTGACGCCGACGAGCTGGCGCAGCTGGCGGAGGCCCGTGACATCCCCAAGGTCTCGCGGCAGAACCTGGCCGGCGTGTTGACCCGGCCCGGCTGGGGCGGCACCACGGTCTCTGCCACGATGATCGCAGCGCACCTTGCCGGCATCGAGCTCTTCGCTACCGGCGGCATCGGCGGCGTCCACCGGGGAGGGGAGTCGTCGCTCGATATCAGCGCCGACCTGGGTGAGCTCGGCCGTACGCCGGTGACGGTCGTCTGCGCCGGCCCCAAGTCGATCCT
>DATHSE010000097.1:0-7967 GCA_035464455.1 Anaerolineae bacterium
TCGAGCCGGGCGACATCCAGATGAACCTGGGCACGGCCGGGAACTTCGGCATCATCCACCGCTCGCGCGAGTTCCTGTTCAGCCAGTCGGGCGCGGCCTCCATCAATTTTCCCTACACCGTCGACTCGGAGACCACCTACATCACCGTCCCGACCACCACCACCGGCGGCGGCACACTGCGCTACCTGCGCGACCGCTTCTCGGCCCTGGAGGTCGAGCGTGAGCGGGCCGGCGGACCCGACGCCTACGACGTCCTCAACGAGCAGGCCGCGGCCGTCCCGCGCGGGGCGGAAGGCCTGCTGTTCCTGCCTTACCTGATGGGGGAGCGCACCCCCATCTGGGACGTCAACGCGCGTGGAGTGCTGTTCGGACTGTCGCTCAACCACGGCAAGGGCCACCTCGTGCGCGCCGCCATGGAGGGAGTCGCCTTCGCGCTCTATCACTCCTTCGAGACGCTCAGCGAGGCCGGCTTGGAGATCAACTACCCGCTGGTCCTCAACGAGGGTGGCGCCAAGTCGGTGCTCTGGCGCCGCATCATCACCGACGTCTTCGGTGTCGGCACGGTGCTGCTGGAGCGGCGCACCGGTGCGCCGTACGGCGATGCCATCCTTGCCGGCGTCGCCACCGGCGTCTTCGATGACTTCTCGGTGGCGCGGCGATGGGCCGCGACCATCGACCCCATGGAGCCTGACCCCGAGGCCCATGCCGACTACATGCAACGGTTCGCGCTCTTCAAGCAGGTCTACCAGGACCTGAAGGGAGACTTCGTCGAGCTCGCCCGTATCCGGTCGCGCTAGCGCGGCAGACAGGAGCCACACATGGAGCTGGTCAGCAAGCTCAGGCAGCGCGCCGCGGCGGGTGATCCCATCCGCATCGGCATCGTCGGCTGCGGGCAGATGGGTTCAGGCCTGGCCCATGCCATCAACAACATCGAGGGCATGCGCGTGGCTGCCATCGCCGATCTTGATGTTCAACGTGGTATCACCACCTACGGGGAGATGGGGCGTGACGCCGGTGACGTCAGGGTGGCCGAGGACCTGGGCGCGGCGGAGGACGGCATCCGCGCTGGCCTGGCGGTGGTCACCCCGGACGCGCTGGCGATGCCGCAGCTGGAGGGGCTGGAGGCCATCGTCGAGGTCACCGGCGTACCCGACGTGGGCGCGCGCGTGGCCCACGACGCCATCATGCACCGCAAGCCGGTCGTGATGATGAACGTGGAGACGGACATCACCATCGGCGTCTATCTCGACCGGCTGGCCCGCAAGATGGGGACCGTCTACACCGTGGCCTCCGGTGACGAGCCGGGCGTGTGCAAGATGCTCCACGAGCAGGCGCTGCTGATGGGCTTCGAGGTCGTCGCCCTGGGCAAGGGCAAGAACAACACCATCGACCTGGCTGCCACCCCGGAGGCCTGCATCGCCGAGGCTGCCAGCAAGGGCATGAACCCAAAGATGCTGGCGGCCTTCAAGGACGGCACCAAGACGATGGTGGAGATGGCGGCCGTGTCCAATGCCACCGGGCTGGTACCCGACGTGCCCGGCATGCACGGTCCCAAGGTGGAGGTGGACGAGCTGGTCAGCACCTTCATCCCCGTGGCCGACGGCGGCATCCTCTCCAAGTCCGGCTGTGTCGACTACTCCACCGGTGCCATCGCGCCGGGGGTGTTCGCCATCGTGCGCTCGTACGACCGCCGCATCCGCCAGGAGATGAAGTTCATCACCTATGCCGACGGGCCCTACTACCTGCATCTGCGCCCCTACCACCTGTGCGACCTGGAGACGCCGCAGTCGGTGGCCGAGGCGGTGCTGCTGGGCGAGGTCACCGTGGCCGCCGAGCAGATGCATGCCGAGGTCGCGTGCACGGCCAAGCGCGACATCGAGGCCGGCGCGAAGCTCGATGGCATCGGCGGCGCCGACTGGTATGGCACCGTCATGACCTACCCAGAAGCACGCGCCGCAGGTGCGGTGCCCATCGGCATCGGCGCCGGAGCGGTGGCGAAGCGGGCCATCCGCAAGGGCGCCATCATCACCGAGGACGACGCGACGGTCGACGAGTCGACGTTCGTAGCTCGACTCCGCCGCCTCCAGGACGCCCTCTACGGAGGGGTCACGGGATGACAGCGCCCGGTGGAGAGTCGGCCGGCCGGAAGCGCCTGCCGTTCCTCGACAGCGGCATCGCCCAGATCGCCTTCGTGGTCGAAGACCTCGACCGCACCGTGGAGATGTATCACGCCACGTTCGGCATCGGGCCGTGGCACTTCTACACCTACGGACCGCCCCTGGTGAAGCAGATGTCGTACTACGGCGAGCCGGTCGAGTACAAGATGCGCGTGGCGCTCTCGTACTTCGGGCCCATGCGCATCGAGCTCATCCAGATGATCGAGGGTCCCACCGTCTACGCCGACTTCGTGAAGGAGCACGGCTTCGGCGTGCAGCACCTCGGCGTCCTCGTCGAGGACATGGCGGTGGCGCTGGCCCAGGCCGAGGCAGCCGGCTTCCGCATGATCATGGATGGCTCGGGCTTCGGTCCGGACGGCGACGGCCACTACGCCTATCTCGACACCGAGAAGGAGTACGGCGTCACCTTCGAGCTCATCTGTCGCCCCCGGCGCCGCCAGCCGCCCGAGAAGGTCTACCCGCCCGAGGACTAGGCAACCTTGGCGGGAGCGGCCACTCGGCTGAGAACGGCCACGCGGCTGAGCCGCGTCCGTCCCGCCACGCGGGAGAACGCGACGTCGAGGTCGTCTGCTATGCCAGATCGAACCACCTCGCGGGATCGACCGTCAGCCCTTCCCCGCCGGTGGGAGGAACACGTGCTCGCTGGGGACCGAGCGTCGAGTCCTCCCGTCTGGCGGGATTGCCGTGTCCCGGTACGGCTGGACTCCCGGTACGACCGGACGTCCGCGCAGGACGTCCGCGCAGGTCATCCGAGCCACTGCCGCGGTGCGCCAAGTTGCGCATTCGAATGCGTTTTCGGTTGACGCTGGCACACAGGACATGCTAGGGTCGCTGAAATTATTCTCAGTAGTGGGAATTCTTTCACGACCGTGGCCATCTATCCTTCGATCGAGGAGCTGCGCTTGCTGGTGAAGGTCAGCAGGTTCTACTACGAGGACGGCCTCAACCAGGACGCCATCACGGCGCGCCTGGGACTGTCGCGTTCGAAGGTGTCCCGGCTGATGGCACAGGCGCGGGAGACCGGCGTCGTGCAGATCAACGTGGTCGTGCCCGAGGACCTCTTCCTCGACCTGGAGAGCCGGCTGGAGGAGCGCTTCGGGCTGCAGGAGGCGCTCGTGGTCGAGGCGCAACCGGGCGACTCGCAGAGGCAGGTGAGTCGAGCCGTCGGCAGCGCCGCCGCCGGCTACCTGCTGCGAGCCATGTCGCCACGCAGCACCATCGGCATGTGCTGGGGAGACACGCTGCGCCACATGGCAGCCGCGCTGACCCCGCAACGCTACCCCGACGCGCAGGTCGTGCAGATCATCGGCGGCCTCGGCCAGCCCGACGCGGAGGTGCATGCCACCGAGCTCTGTCGCAGCGTCTCGCGCTCGCTGGGCTGCCGCCTCACACTCCTGCCGGTGCCCGGCATCGTGGCCGACCAGCGCACCCGCGAGGCGCTGCTCTCCGATGTCCACGTTCGACGGGCGGTCGATGCATTCGACGACCTCGACATCGCCTTCGTCGGCATCGGTGCGCCCACGATCGGCTCGGTGACCATGCGCGATGGCTCCATCATCTCCCGCGCCGAGCTGGACGGCCTGCTGCGCAAGGGCGCGGTCGGTGACATCGCGCTGCGCTACTACGACGCCAGCGGCGAGTGCATCGAGTCGGACATCAACGAGCGCATCATCGGCATGACGCTCGAGCAGATCAGGCAGGTGCCCCGCATCGTGGGCGTCTCCGGCGGCCCGGACAAGCCGGCGGCCATCCGCGCAGCTCTCAAGGGCGGGCTCATCAACGTGCTCATCACCGACTCGGTGACCGCGGCGACGCTGCTGGAGGACGGGCGTGGATGACCAGCAGATCCGCGCCCTGGGCGCGCGGGTCATCCAGGACGAGAGTGCTGCCGCCGCGACGCTCGCGGACCGGCTGCCCGAGACCTTCGCCCAGGCCGTCCGACTGCTGCTCGACTGCGAGGGCCACGTCATCGTCTCGGGCTCGGGCACCTCGCACGCCGTGGCCCTGCGTTTCGCTCATCTCCTCTCCTGCGTGGGCACGCCGGCGCTCTTCCTCCACCCGGGCGACAGCCAGCACGGTGCCGCCGGCGCCGTGACCGCGAAGGACGTCTGGATCGGCCTGTCCAAGGGCGGAGAGACCAGCGAGGTCATCTTCCTTGCCGGCATCGCCAGGAAGCGCGGCGCCACGGTCGTGGCCATCACCGAGAAGCCCGCCTCCACGCTGGGCCAGCTCGCGCACCTGGTCCTGCATGTCACCGCCCCCGAGGGCGTCGATCCCTACGGCATGATCGCCACGGGCAGCTCGCTCTTCAACGCCGTCTTCACCGACGCCGTCTGCGTCGCGCTCCTCGAGCTGCGTGGCTACTCCGTCGAGGACTTCGGCGAGACGCACCCGGGCGGTGCCGTCGGCCACAGGATCAGGCAGGACGGCCGAGCGTGAAAGCTGCCCGCCTGACCGGTCCCGAGACGATCGAACTGGTCGACGTTCCACTGCCTGCGTGTCCCGAAGACGGACTGCTGCTGGCCGTCAAGGCCTGTGGCGTCTGCGGATCGGACCTGCGCCGCTGGCGCGAGGGTCCCGACCCTCGCGGTGTTGTCGTGCCCGGCCACGAGTTCGCTGGCGAGGTCGTGGAGGTGGGGTCCAGGGTCAGCGGCTACGCCGTGGGCGATCGCCTCGCCGTCGCTCCCGACGTCCACTGCAACCGCTGCTGGTACTGCAGCGTCGGCCTCTACAACCTGTGCGACGACATGGTCATGCTGGGCATCACGCCCGGCTACGACGGCGGGCTTGCCGAGTACTGCGTCCTGCCGGCCGAAGCGCTGGCCGGCGGCATCATCCACAAGATGCCGGCTTCGCTGAGCTTCCGCCAGGGCGCCCTCGGCGAGCCGCTCAGTTCGGTGCAGGCCTGCCACCAGGACATCGGCACGAGGCTGGGTGACACCGTCCTGATCATGGGTGCCGGGCCCATCGGCTGTCTCCACACCGCGATCGCCCACCTGCGTGGTGCCCGCGTCATCCTCAGCGAGCCCAACGCGCTGCGCCGCGAGATGGCCGAGCCCTTCGCCCCGGAGCTGCTCATCGACCCCACGGGCGAGGACGTGGTGGCCGCGGTCAAGGGCTTCACCGACGGCCTCGGAGCCGACAGCGCCATCTGTGCCAACCCGGTGGCAGCCACGCACCAGCAGGCCGTCGACGCGGTCCGCAAGCGCGGAGCGGTCGTGCTCTTCGGTGGCCTGCCCAAGGCCAGCCCCATGACCGAGCTGCATGCCAACCGCATCCACTACGACGAGATCCGCGTCATCGGCTCGTTCAGCTATCACCCCGACTACCACCGGCGTGCGCTGCAGCTGCTCGAGCGTGGGCAGATCGACCCCGACATGATCATCACCCACAACTACGGGCTCGACGACGTCGGGCAGGTCTTCAGGACGGTGGCCGCCGGCGAAGCGCTCAAGGTCATGGTCGACATCGGCCAGGAAAGCCGGGCCACGCCATGATCGGACTGAACACCGAGCTGGCGCAGCGCGAAGCTTCCGGCAGGCCCGTTCGAGTCGGCCTCATCGGCGCGGGCCAGATGGGCACTGACGTGGTGGCCACCACCCACGAGATGAAGGGCGTCCGCGTCGTGGTGACCGCTGACATCGACATCGAGCGTGCACGCGACGCCTATCGCATCGGTCTGGTCGAGGGTGACCTCGTGGTGGCCGAGACGGCTGCCGCGGCCGATGCCGCCGTCGAGGCCGGCTCGCTGGTGGCCGTGCGCGACTACCGCATCGTCACCGACATGGCCAGCATCGACGTCATGCTCGAGTCCACCGGTGTGCCCGAGATCGGCGCCCGCGCGGCGCTGCGCTCCGCTCGCAGCGGCCAGGACCTGGCCATGATGAACGTGGAGACCGACATCACCGTCGGTCCCATCCTGCACTGGTACGCGCAGCAGAAGGGCGTGCTGTATGCGCTGGCCGCGGGTGATGAGCCGGCAGCCTGCAAGGAGCTCTACGACCTGGCGGTCTCCATGGGCTTCACCATCGTGGCCGCCGGCAAGGGCAAGAACAACCCGCTCGACCGCCACGCCACGCCGACCGACCCGGCGGTGCAGCAGGAGGCGGCCCGCCGGGGCTTGAGCCCCAACATGCTGGTGGAGTTCGTGGACGGCTCCAAGACGATGATCGAGATGGCCGCCACCTCCAACGCCACCGGCCTCGTGCCAGACATTCGCGGTATGCACGGTCCCGAGACCGATCGCGACCACCTGGCGGAGACGTTCGCGCTCAAGCAGGACGGCGGTGTGCTCAGCCAGGTGGGCGTCGTCGACTACGGCATCGGCAAGGTAGCGCCCGGCGTGTTCGTCATCGTCCACACCAGCCACCCGCGCCTGCGCGAGGCGATGGTGCTGCGCGACATGGGCGAGGGGCCCTACTACACGCTGTTCCGTCCCTTCCACCTGTGCAGCATCGAGGTTCCGCTGACGTGTGCGCTGCTGACCATCCGCCGGCAGTCGAACATGGTGCCGCTCGATCACCTCGTGTCCGAGGTCTTCGCCGTCGCCAAGCGCGACCTGGCCCCCGGCGACACGCTCGATGCCATCGGCGGCACGGCCTACTACAGCCTCATCGACACCTACCGGGCGGCCCGGGCGGAGCAGCTCCTGCCCGTCGGCCTGGCCAACGGGGCACGAGTCGTCCGGCCCGTGGCGATGGACACGCCGATCACCGCCGCGGACGTCGAGATCAAGCCATCCACCGTCTACAGCCTGCGGCAGTTGCAGGACCAGTGGTCGCAAGGGGCGATCGCTGATGCCGAGCTGCTCGCCGCTGTCGATCAGCTAGCCACGGACTGACGGGTCCACAGGAGGAAGAGCACATGTCACGAGCCACGCTGGGAGTCATCGTCGGGAACCGCGACTTCTTCCCCGATGCACTGGTGACGGAGGCGCGAGCCGACGTCCTGAGCCTGTTCGGGGAGATGGACATCGAGCCCGTCATCCTCGACGCCGACGCCACCAAGCTCGGCGGCGTCGAGACCTGGCGCGAGGCCCAGGTCTGCGCCGAGCTGTTCGACGAGAACCGCAAGCGCATCGAAGGCGTGCTGGTGGTGCTGCCAAACTTCGGCGACGAGAAGGGCGTGGCCGACACGATGCGGCTCTCCGGCCTCGACGTGCCCATCCTCATCCAGGCCTATCCCGACGACGTCACCGCCTTCAACCTCGACCGCCGTCGTGACTCCTTCTGCGGCAAGATCTCCGTCTGCAGCGACCTTCGACAGTACGGCTTCAAGTACTCGCTGACCGAGCGTCACACGGTCCCAGTGCAGTCGGCCGAGTTCCGCGCCGACCTCGACAGGTTCATCCGTGTCTGCAAGGTCGCCAACGGCATGCGCAGCGCGCGCCTCGGCGCCATCGGCACCCGTCCGGACGCCTTCAAGACCGTGCGCTACAGCGAGAAGCTGCTGGAGGCCAGCGGCATCGCGGTCAGCGTCATCGACTTCAGCGAGGTCTTCGGCAACGCCAACCGCCTGGCCGACGACGACGCCAAGACCAGGGCCAAGCTGGACGAGATCAACGCCTACCTGCCGCACCCGACCGTGCCACCGGAGAAGCTGCTCAAGATGGCCAAGCTGGGTGTGGTCGTCGACGACTGGATGGCGGCCAATGACCTCGACGCCACGGCCATGCAGTGCTGGTCCTCGTTGCAGGAGAACTACGGCGTCAACGTCTGCACGCTGATGTCGATCATGGGCAACAAGCTCATGCCCAGCGCCTGCGAGACGGACATCACCGGCCTGGCCTCG
>DATHSE010000098.1:0-4261 GCA_035464455.1 Anaerolineae bacterium
AACAAGAACAGCGGGAGGCTCATCGCGACCTCCCGGCACCGCAAGTAGGCAAGGAGGAGCGTCATGTCGCGATCCCTCAAGAAGGGACCGTACGTCGAGCAGCGGCTCCTGGCCCGTGTGCAGACGATGAACAGCAGGAACGAGAAGCAGGTGCTGAAGACCTGGTCGCGCGCCAGCGTCATCTTCCCCGACTTCATCGGCCACACCGTCGCCGTCTACAACGGCAAGAAACACATCCCCGTGTTCATCTCCGAGAACATGGTCGGCCACCGGCTTGGTGAGTTCGCCCCCACCCGCAACTATCGCGGCCACGGGCGTCACACCGAGCGGTCGACATCGCTGAAGTAGGGGCGACGATGCGAGTATCCGCTACCGCCAAGTACATCCGCCGCTCCACCCGCAAGACCCGCCTGGTCACGCAGGCCATCGTCGGGCGCCCGGTGGAAGAGGCCGCCGCCCTGCTGCAATTCATGCCGCAAGGAGCGGCCCGGGACGTGGCCAAGGTGCTCAAGAGCGCCACCGCCAACGCCGAGAACAACCATGACCTGCCCGCCGATGAGCTGATCGTCGCGGAGGCCACTGCCAACGAGGGACCCACCATCAAGCGCTGGCGACCGCGCGCCCAGGGGCGCGCATTCCCCATCAACAAGCCCATGACCCACGTGACGGTCGTGGTCGAGAACCGGGAGGCCTAGGCATGGGACACAAGGTCCACCCCAACGGCTTCCGCCTGGGCGTCTCACGCACCTGGAACGCCAAGTGGTATTCGGACAAGGAATACGCCGACCTGCTGCGTGAGGACATCTCCATCCGCTCGCTCGTCCAGAAGCGCCTGGCCAACGCCAGTGTCTCGCTGGTCGAGATCGAGCGCGGTATCAACCACGTGACCGTCACCGTCCACACCGCCAAGCCGGGCATCGTCATCGGCAAGGGTGGGGCCAACGTGGAAGCCCTGCGCCAGGCTGTCGGCAAGCTGACCGACCGCAAGGTGAAGCTGGAGATCCGCGAGATCCGCCAGCCCGAGCTCGACGGTGTGCTGGTGGCGGTCAACATCGCGCAGCAGCTGACCCGGCGCATCGCCTTCCGCAAGGCCATCAAGCAGTCCATCCAGCGGACCATGAAGGCCGGGGCCAAGGGCGTGAAGATCCAGGTCTCCGGGCGCCTCGGCGGCTCCGAGATGGCCCGCCGCGAGTGGGACAAGGAAGGCCGCATCCCGCTGGGCACGCTGCGAGCGGACATCAGCTACGGGCAGGTCCTCTCGCGCACGACCTATGGCGCCATCGGCGTCAAGGTCTGGATCTATCGCGGGGACATCATCCCCGAGAAGACCGCGCCAAAGGAAGCAGTCGCTGCCGGGGGAGGGGCCTAGACCATGTTGATGCCCCGTCGCGTCAAGCACCGCAAGCAACAGCGTGGCCGCATGAGCGGCATCGCCAAGGGTGGCTCGACCATCGCTTTCGGCGACTACGCGCTGATGACCGAGGAGCCCGGCTACATCACCAGCCGCCAGATCGAGGCCGCTCGTCGCGCCATGACCCGCTACGTCCGCCGTGGGGGCAAGATCTGGATCCGCATCTTCCCCGACAAGCCCGTCACCAAGAAGCCCGCCGAGGTCCGGATGGGCAAGGGCAAGGGCGCGGCTGACCACTGGGTCGCCGTGGTCAAGCCCGGCCGCATCCTGTTCGAGATGGCCGGTATCCCGCATGACGACGCTGTCGAGGCCATGCGCCTGGCCAGCCACAAGCTGCCCACCAGCGTCAAGGTCCTGATCAGAGAGGGGGTCCATGATGGAGATCGCTAAGGCCCGCGGCCTCTCCGAGCAGGAGCTCACCGAGGAGCTGGCGTCCGCACGGCGTCATCTCTACGACCTGCGTTTCCAGCTGGCCACGCGCCAGCTCACCGATTACAGCCAGATCTCGCAGACGCGCAAGGACATCGCGCGCCTGCTGACCGTGCAGACCGAGCGCCAGCTCGGGTCCGGGTCGGCAGGGGCCGGTTCGCGCGCGGCTGCCGGAGGAGAGTAGATGAGCGCCGCCTCTGTATCCGCGCGCGGAAAGCGCAAGGCCAAGGTCGGCCGCGTCGTTTCCGACAAGATGGACAAGACCATCGTCGTCTCCGTCGAGCGTCTTGCCCGCCATCCCATCTACAAGCGCGTCATCCGCCTGACCACCAAGTTCAAGGCGCATGACGAGAACAACGAGGCCCACGTCGGAGACACCGTGCGCATCGAGGAGGCACGTCCCCTCTCGGCGACCAAGCGCTGGCGCCTCGCCGAGATCGTGTCCAGGGCCGGCCTGGGCGCCGGTCAGGACCTGGTCTCTGAGGAGCCCGAGACCGTCGAGGCCATCCACATGGCGGCCCACCCCGGCAAGGCCGAGGCTGACGCGGCAGCCGCGGCGCTCGTCCAGGATGAGGAGGTGCCGGCATGATCCAGCCCAGCAGCCGGCTGCGCGTGGCCGACAACACCGGCGCGCGCACCGTCGAATGCATCCGCATCCTCGGTCGCTCGCAGAAGCCCACCGCCGGCGTCGGCGATGTCATCGTCGCCAGCGTCAAGCAGGCCATCCCCAACGCCGCGGTCAAGAAGGGCGACATCGTCCAGGCCGTCATCGTGCGGACGGCCAAGGAGTATGGGCGTCCCGACGGCAGCTACATCCGCTTCGACGAGAACGCCGCCGTGCTCATCAACAACCAGGGCAACCCGCGCGGCACGCGCATCTTCGGCCCCGTGGCTCGTGAGCTGCGCGATCGCAACTACATGAAGATCATCTCGCTTGCGCCGGAGGTGCTGTGATGGCACCCATCGCCAAGCCTCGCCGCCATACCCGCGTCCCGGACCTTCGTTCGGGCGACGAGGTGGTGGTGCTCAAGGGCAAGGATGCCGGCAAGCGCGGCGTCGTCCAGAAGGTGCTTCGTCACCAGCAGGGCTGGGCGCGCTCGTCGGCGCGCTTCGGCGCCGGCTGGCAGGACAAGGCGCCGCTGTCCGGCGCGGCCGTCGTCATCGAGGGCGTCAACATCGCCAAGCGGCACACCAAGCCGCGGCAGGTGGCGGGCCGGACGGAGCGCCAGCCACGCATCCAGCAGGGCGGCATCCTGGACATCCCTCAGCCCATCGCCGTCAGCAACGTCATGCTCGTCTGTCCGCATTGCTCGCGTCCCACCCGTGTTCGCCATGAGCGAACCGGCGACGGCCGCAGCATCCGCACCTGCACGCACTGCAGCGAGTCTGTGACACGAGCGGAGGCCAGGTAGGTGAGCAGCGGACTGCGTCAGCGCTACGAAGAAGAGGTGGTACCGGCCCTGCTGAAGGAGTTCGACTACCGCAACCCCATGCAGGTGCCCCGCCTCACCAAGATCACCGTCAACATCGGCTTGGGTGAGGCACTCACCAATGCCAAGGCCGTCGATGCCGCCGTGGCCGAAGTGACGACGCTCACCGGCCAGAAGCCGGTGGTCACCAAGGCCAGGCGCTCCATCGCCCAGTTCAAGATCCGCGAGGGCAACACCATCGGCGTCAAGGTCACCCTGCGTGGCCAGCGCATGTGGGACTTCCTGGAGCGGCTCACGCGCGTGGCCCTGCCGCGCATCCGTGACTTCCGGGGTATTCCCACCAGGTCGTTCGATGGCCGTGGCAACTACTCCCTGGGCCTGCGCGAGCAGCTGGCCTTCCCGGAGATCGACTACGACAAGGTCGATCGCCTGCGGGGCCTGGAGCTGACGGTCGTCACCACCGCCAAGACCGACGAGGAAGGCCAGCGACTGCTGGCGCTCCTCGGCATGCCTTTCGAGAACTAGAGGAGCGACCGCCGCATGGCCAAGAAGTCGATGATCGCCAAGGCGAAGCGCAAGCAGCGCTTCGAAGTGCGCTCCTACCACCGCTGTTTCGTCTGCGGTCGATCGCGCGCCTACATGCGCCGGTTCGGCCTCTGCCGCATCTGCTTCCGGGAGCGTGCCCTGCTGGGTGAGCTGCCGGGTGTCACCAAGTCGAGTTGGTAGCCATATGAACATCTCAGATCCCATCGCCGACATGCTCACGCGCATCCGCAACGCCAGCCGCGCGCGCCACGTCGAGGTCTCCATGCCGGCATCACGCACCAAGCTGGCCATCGCGGAGATCCTCAAGCGCGAGGGTTTCATCGAGGACTTCTCCGAAGCCCAGGCCGGGCCGCGCAAGGACATCACCATCAAGCTCAAGTACGTGGGCAAGGTGCCGGTGGTGAGCGGGCTCAAGCGCATCAGCAAACCGGGCCTGCGGGTCTAC
>DATHSE010000099.1:0-2951 GCA_035464455.1 Anaerolineae bacterium
CGTCGGTCTGGGCAGCCGCGCCCTCGGCGAGGAAGACGTTGTAGTCCTCGCCGAAGCCCTCGGGCAGCTCGCCGCCGGCAAGCGCCTCCGCGGCGGCGATGCGCTGCTCCTCGCGGCGTCGCGCGATGTTGGCCGGCGCGCCCGTGCCCGCGGGGATGAGCTTGCCGATGATGACGTTCTCCTTGAGGCCCACGAGGTCGTCCTTGGCGCCGTTGATGGCGGCCTCGGTCAGCACCCGCGTGGTCTCCTGGAAGGAGGCCGCGGCCAGGAAGCTGCTGGTGTTCAGCGATGCCTTGGTCACGCCCAACAGGACGGTCTCCGCGGTCGCCGGCTCGCCACCCTCGGCAAGCACGCGCTCGTTGATGTCCTCGAAATCGAAGCGATCGACGAGCTCGAACGGCAGCTGCTCGGTGTCACCGGGCTGGTCGATGCGGACCTTGCGCAGCATCTGGCGCACGATGATCTCGATGTGCTTGTCGTTGATGGTCACGCCCTGGCTGCGGTAGACCTTCTGGACCTCCTTGACCAGGTAGCGCTGGACCGCATCGCGACCGCGCGTCTCGAGGTACTCCTGCGGGTTGATAGGGCCCTCGGTGATGGCGTCACCGGCACGGATCTGCTGGCCGTCCTCGACCATCAGCTTGGCGTTATGGGGGATGGCGTACTCGCGCTCGACGACGTCCTCGCCGCCGATCTTGATGCCTTCGTCGGTGAAGGTGACGACGCCGCTGTCAGGAGCGCGCACCTCCTCCACCTGGTCGGCCGACTCGAGACGGGCGATCAGCTGGTCGGCCTCGACAGCATCGCCCTCATCCACCAGGCGCTCGTGCTTCTTGGTGAGCTTGATGGGCACGTCGAAGGCTTCGCGACTGGTCACCTTGACCTTGCGGATGCCGTCTTCACCCTCGAGGATCTCGACCACGCCGTCGATATGGCTGATCTCGGCCTTGCCCTTGGGCATGCGTGCCTCGAACAGCTCCTCGACACGGGGCAGACCGGCGGTGATATCCAGGCCGGCGACGCCGCCGGTGTGGAACGTCCGCATGGTCAGCTGCGTGCCGGGCTCGCCGATCGACTGGGCGGCGATGATGCCGACTGCCTCACCCGCCTCGACCAGCTCGCGCGTGGCGAGGTTGACGCCGTAGCAGGTGCGGCACACGCCCAGGCGCGACTGGCAGGTCAACGCCGATCGGACCATCACCGCGTCGACAGCGGCCGCGTCGATGGCGCGAGCGATGTCCTCGTTGATGAGCTGGCCCGCCTCCACGATGGGCTGCTCCTTCTTCCTGGCTCCCGGCTTGCTGACCGGGCCGGCCGCGAAGCGACCAGCCAGCCTGCGCCAGAAGGCATCAGGCTCGGCGCCAGCGAACTCCTCGGTCTCCTCGCGCGTGATCCAGGTGCCTTCCTGGGTGCCGCAGTCGTCGTCGCGGGTGATCACGTCCTGGGCCACGTCGACGAGTCGACGCGTCAGGTAGCCCGAGTCGGCGGTGCGCAAGGCGGTGTCGGCGAGGCCCTTGCGGGCGCCGTGGGTGGAGATGAAGTACTCCAGCACCGTCATGCCCTCGCGGAAGTTGGAGCGCACGGGCACGTCGATGATGCGGCCGGACGGGTCGGCCATGAGGCCGCGCATGCCGCCCAGCTGACCGATGTTGCCCTTGTTGCCGCGGGCTCCGGAGGCCGCCATCATGGTGACGGAGCCCTCCGGGTCGAGGCCCTCCATCATCGCCGTGCTGACCTCGTCGGTGGTGGCCTTCCAGACCTCGACGACGCGGTTGTAGCGCTCGTCTTCGGTGATGAGGCCGCGCTGGTACTGCTCGTCGATGTCGACGACATGGCCATCAGCCTTCGCCAGCAGCGCGGGCTTGCTCGCTGGCACCTTGATGTCATCGACGCCGATGGTCATGCCGCCCTGCGTGGCGTAGCGGAACCCGACGCGCTTGATGCCGTCCACCAGGTGAGCGGTCTCGTTGCGCCCGAGCAGCCGGTAGCAGTCGGAGACGACCTCGCGCAGCTGGGTACGAGCCATGGCCCGGTTCGTCCTGTCGGTGTAGCGCAGCTGCCGCGGCAGGATCTGGTTGAAGATGAGCCGTCCGATGGTGGTCTCGATGGGCTGCTCCACGAGCGCCTCGTGCTCGCTGTCCCAGACCTCGACCCGGGCGATGCGGACGGGAGTGTGCAGCTTCATGCGCCGCACCCGGTGGGCAGCAAGGTCTTCGACCTCGTCGCGCGTGTCGATGCCGCCCAGCTCGTAGGCCAGCAACGCCTCGCTGTCGGTCTCGAACATGGGCACCGCGCCCACGATGGGCGTGGCTGCATCCATGGTCAGGTAATAGCAGCCCAGGATCATGTCCTGGGTCGGCGCCACCACCGGCGCGCCGTCGGACGGGCTGAGCAGGTTCTCGGTCGAGAGCATCATGCGTCGCGCTTCGTCCTGGGCGTCACGGCTCAAGGGCACGTGGACGGCCATCTGGTCGCCGTCGAAGTCGGCGTTGAAGGCGAAGCAGACCAGCGGGTGGATCTGGATGGCGGAGCCCTCGACGAGCTTGGGCATGAATGCCTGGATGCCCAGCCGATGGAGCGTGGGCGCGCGGTTCAGCAGGACGGGATGGTCCTTGATGACGTCCTCGAGGACGTCCCAGACCACGTCCTCGACACGTTCGACGAGGCGCTTGGCGCTCTTGATGTTGTGGGCGTAGTTCCTCTCCACCAGCTGGCGCATGACGAAGGGCTTGAACAGCTCGAGCGCCATCTTCTTGGGCAGGCCGCACTGGTGCAGCTGCAGGTCCGGGCCGACCACGATGACCGAGCGGCCGGAGTAGTCGACGCGCTTGCCGAGCAGGTTCTGGCGGAAGCGGCCCTGCTTGCCCTTGAGCATGTCCGAGAGCGACTTGAGCGGGCGCTTGTTGGCCCCGGTGATGACGCGGCCGCGGCGGCCGTTGTCGAACAGGGCG
>DATHSE010000100.1:0-5154 GCA_035464455.1 Anaerolineae bacterium
TGACTCAGCCGACACGGCGCATCTTCATCGATGCCGCCCGGGCCTGAACCCGCACTCTAGGTGGTCGACTCGATGCCACGCCTGCCTCAAGTGGCACGAGTCACGTCCATCCGATGCCGTGGGCGCCTGGGATGCAGCCCGTAGCAGTCGGCTGAGTCACCCACGGAATGGCCGGAGGGGTTGGAGAGGCTGGAATGGACCGTGGGGTCAGGGCGTGACCGTCGTTGATCGTTCGTCTCGTTGGACTCAACGGATGGCCGTTGCCTGCGGCGGAGCCGTTGCCTGCGGCGGAGCCGTTGCCAGATCCGGTCCAGATGTGCGGCGGACCGGACCCATGCCAGACACCCGGCGATCGTGCGACGGTCGGTACACTCGCCAGCATGAAGGTCGGCCTGCAGATCAGCTCCTTCACCTGGCCGGGAGGGGACGCCCGTATCGGGCCGACGCTGGCGGACATCGTGCGCACCGCCGACGATGCCGGCTTCGCGTCCATCTGGGTGATGGACCACTTCGTGCAGATCGGCTCGGTCGGGGCGCCGGAGGAGCCGATGCTCGAAGGCATGACCACGCTCGGCTTCATGGCCGCGCACTCACGCCGCGCGCGCCTCGGGCTGATGGTCGGCGGCATCCACTATCGGCAGGCCGGCATGTGGATCAAGTCCGCCACCACGCTCGACGTGCTCTCAGGCGGCCGGGCCTGGTTCGGCATCGGAGCAGCCTGGAACGAGCAGGAGTCGCGTGCATGGGGCTTCCCCATGCCGGCGCTGGGTGAGCGCGTCGAGATGCTGGAGGAGACGCTGCAGCTGGCACATGCGGCATGGCAGGGCCAGCGGGGCACCCGCGTCCCGTTCGAGGGCCGCCACTACCAGGCCAGCGACCCCCTGAGTGCTCCGCAGGCGCTGTCGCGGCCGCATCCGCCCATCCTCGTCGGCGGCGGTGGCGAGCGACGCACCCTCAAGCTCGTCGCGCAGTACGCCGATGCCTGCAACGTCTTCGGCACCGATCCCGAGCAGCTGCGCCACAAGTACGGCGTCCTGCGTCGGCACTGTGAGACGGTCGAGCGGGACTACGCGGATATCGAGAAGACGCTGCTGACGCAGGTGTCGCTCACGCCCGATGGCGGGCGTCGCTCACTCACCACCGATGGGCTCGTCGAGCGACTGGGTCGAGCGGCCGAGGCGGGTGCTCAGCACGCCATCTTCAGCCTGGAAGGCGTCAACGAACTGTCCAGGCTGGAGCTCATCGGTCGCGAGGTGATCCCCCAGCTGCGCGACGTGGGAGTACCCTCTCCCCTGCCCTGACCCACCCGTCACACCAGTGACACGGGCATAGGTGATACTCCCCGGGAGTATCACCTCAACGTGCTAGGATGAGCTGGATGAATGACAACGACGCGGGCTTCGGGGGCCTGCAGATGCTCGACGATGACGAGGCGGCAGCGCCCGTCACGCCCGTCGCCCCGATCGCGATGGAGCAGCCGGCCGGCGCGACGCCCACGAGCATGCCCGGCGGTGCCGGCGGCCACGCGCGCGTGCTCGTCATCGGCAGCGGGCCAGCCGGCCTGACGGCCGCCATCTACGCCGCCCGCGCGGACCTGGCGCCGCTCGTCATCGCCGGTTTCGCACCCGGCGGCCAGCTGATGATCACTTCGGAGGTGGAGAACTTCCCCGGCTTCCCGGAGGGCATCGACGGCCCGGCCCTGATGGCCAACATGCGCGCGCAGGCCGAGCGCTTCGGCGCCCGGCTGCACGACGTCGACGTCGATGGCGTCGATCTCAGCCAGCGCCCGTTCAAGGTCAGCGCCGGCGGCACGACCTTCACGGCCGACTCGGTGATCGTGGCCACCGGTGCCTCGGCCATCTGGCTCGACCTTCCCAATGAGACGCGCCTGCGCGGACGCGGCGTGTCTGCCTGCGCGACCTGTGACGGCTTCTTCTTCCGCGACAAGAAGGTCGCCGTGGTCGGCGGTGGCGACAGCGCGCTGGAAGAGGCACTCTTCCTGACCAAGTTCGCCAGCGAGGTGGTGCTCATCCACCGGCGTGACGAGTTCCGCGGCAGCCGCATCATGCAGAACCGCGCCAGGTCGCATCCCAAGATCAGCATCCAGTGGAACAGCCAGGTCAGCGACGTGCTGGGAGAAGACAAGATCGAAGGGCTGCAGCTCACCGACACCAGGACCGGCGAGGTGCGCGAGATGCCCATCGAGGGCCTGTTCGTCGCCATCGGACACCGTCCAAACACCACGGTCTTCCGCGACTTCCTCGCGACCGACGAGAAGGGCTACCTCGTGGTCGAGGATCACACTCGCACAGGCGTGGACGGTGTCTTCGTGGCCGGCGACGTCCACGATCACCGCTACCGCCAGGCCATCACCGCGGCCGGCGACGGCTGTCGGGCGGCCATCGACGCCGAACGCTGGCTGGAGGAGCAGGCGGACCAGAGCGCCGAAGCGATGGCGCCGGTAGGGGCGAGCGAGGCGGCCGCAGTCGGCTAGGCGTTCACGCCTCCGGGTAGCCCATCTCGGGGAGGCGACGGCCCAGCAACCGCTCCAGCGACCGCTGTGCGCTGGGCGCGATGTGAGCACGCCAGCGATCGGCCGCGTCGGCGTCGAAGCCGATGGCACCCACTCGAGCCCCCTTCGAGGTCACCTTCTGCTCCAGCATGCGCGGCTCCAGCGCCACCCCCAGGAAGCCGCAGAGCGCGTCGAGCGTGTCTTGGGGTGCGGTCACGAGATCCTCGAAGCGCAGCAGCTGGTAGCGATCGGGATAGTGACGGCGCAGGGTGCGATGGCGCTGCACCGCGCCGGCCCATGCCCAGGCCACCTGCAGCAGGACGAAGCGCTGCAGGAGGGTAGGCGCAGCCGAAAGCTGGCGGTACGGGAACCCCGCTGCGTGCTCGCTGCGGCGGCGCAGCTCGGACACGTAGATGGCGCGAGGGTCGCGCAGGCAGTGGACGACGCGGCCGTCGGGGAACCACTCGAGCAGTGTCTCAACGTACGCGAGATGGGCGGGGGTCTTCTCGCCCATGATGGCCTTGCCGCGGCGGTCGGCGTAGATCCGCAGGAAGGCCTCGAAGATGCCGCGCTCGCTGCGATCGCTCGCGAGCAGGTAGCGCTCGATGTCCCCGCGGGGAACCTTGCCGCTGAGCCAGCGCCAGTACGGGCTCAGCTCGCGCAGACGGGAGCGGCGCTGCAGCTCACCGGAGTAGATCAGCTCGACCAGGGCTCGCACGTTGCCGTCCACGCGCAGGTCCCCGACGCGCCGAAGGTAGTGCCGCGTGCCCTCCCACGCCAGCAGGTGGCCCAGGTAGTGGTTCTCCGTGGCGATGCCGATGCGGCTGTGCCGGTCGAGGATGCGGCGCATCAGCGTGGTGCCGCTGCGGCTCACGCCCACGATGAAGATGGCCTCTGGCTCGCCGGCGCGCCGGATCGGTCGTTCCACGTCGGTCCGAGTCTAGCGGCGAGCGCCTGATGGGCTTCCACGGACGCGGCGCGGCCTTCGACCGAAGCGACTTCACGCCGGTGCCGCGGGAGCGTCGCGGTGCGACCGTGCGCCGCATCGCCGGCTTCTTCCGGCCCTATCGACCACAGGTGCTGGTGGTCATGGTGTCGATCGTCGCCACCAGCCTGCTGGGTGTGGTCAACCCGTACCTCTTGAAGTTCCTGCTCGACGTGGCCATCCCGCAGCAGGACTTCTTCCTGCTCAACGTGGCCGTCCTGGCCATGATCGCCATCCCCGTGATCAGCGGGCTCATCGGCGTCGGCCAGACCTACGTCAACAACCGCGTCGGCCAGGCGGTGATGGAGGACCTGCGCAACGCCGTCTACGCGCACCTGCAGCGGATGCCGCTGCGCTTCTTCACCGAGACGCGCACGGGCGAGATCCAGAGCCGCATCACCAACGACGTCGGCGGGGTCCAGTCGGTCGTGACCGACACGGCCAGCTCCGTGTTCGCCAACCTCACCATCGTCGTCACCACGCTGCTGGCGATGGTGTTGCTGGACTGGCGGCTGACGGCCATCTCGCTCACCATCCTGCCGTTCTTCATGTACCTCACCTTCCGGGTCGGCAAGGTGCGCCGCGCCGCGAGCAAGGAAACGCAGCAATCGCTTGCCGACGTCTCGGCGCTGACCGAGGAGACATTGTCGGTGAGCGGCATCCTGCTGGCCAAGACCTTCGGGCAACAGGACGAGTCGGTACGGCGCTTCGCCGTGGCCAATGCCCGCCTGGCACGGCTGCAGCTGCGCCAGTCCCTGGTGGGTCGCTGGTTCTTCATGCTGGTGGGCACGATCTTCAGCGTGATGCCCGCGTTCGTCTACTGGGTGGCGGGCGTGCTCGTCATCCAGGGCGACCCGTCAGCGCCGACGGTGGGCGACATCGTCGCCTTCACCACGCTCCAGAGCCGCCTGTTCTTCCCCGTGGGGCAGCTGCTCAACGTGCAGGTCGACCTGCAGGGAGCGCTGGCTCTGTTCGACCGCATCTTCGAGTACCTCGACATGGAGCCGGAGATCAGGGACGCCCCCGACGCGCTGGAGTTGCGTCCCGCATCGGTGCAGGGCCGAGTGCGCTTCCGGCATGTCTCCTTCGCCTACCCCGACAGCACCGGCCCGCGCCTCGCCACCGGTGGCGCAGAGCTGCTCGTGGACGTGCCCGACCGCAGCCGGGACGACGGCCTCGATGCGGCGGCGCTGCGGTCGCTGCAGCTTGCGCAGCCGGAGCCGGATGACGGCGCCGCGGTCGCCTTCGCCCTCGAGGACATCGATTTCGAAGCCGCGCCGGGACAGCTGGTGGCGCTGGTGGGGCCGTCAGGATCGGGCAAGACGACGTCGACCTACCTGCTGCCGCGCCTGTACGACGTAGACGAGGGGGCCATCGAGATCGACGGACACGACGTTCGCCGCATCAAGCTGACCAGCCTCGGTGACATCATCGGCTTCGTCACCCAGGAGGCCTACCTCTTCCACGCCTCGGTGCGCGAGAACCTGGCCTACGCCAAGCCCGCTGCCAGCGATCGCGAGCTACAGACCGCGGCGCGCCTGGCCGCCATCCAAGACCGCATCCGCGAGCTACCCGGTGGCTACGACACAGTGGTAGGCGAGCGAGGCTTCAAGCTGTCGGGTGGCGAGATGCTACGCATCTCGCTCGCTCGAGTGCT
>DATHSE010000101.1:0-13101 GCA_035464455.1 Anaerolineae bacterium
AGATGGATCCCAACACCACCGTCAAGCCCTGGTAGCTGCTATGCCTCGTACGCTTCTGTCGAGGCTCACGTTGCTGTCGACACTTCTAGCTTCACTCGTGATTGCGGGCAGCGCGGGCATCAGGCCGATCTGAAGGGACCAGAGCACTCCCAGTACGAATGTTGGATGGGGAGTCCGCCGTATCAGTCGCGATACTGGCACTCCCTGCTGGCATTCAGGAGTTGCGCAACCATTGTCCAGAGATCTTCGGATCATACTGATTGCAGTTCCCGTCGTAGCTTTCGCGCTGCTCGCGGCGAGTTGGATACTGTGGCCCATCACGCCTGATGGGCCACTTTCTAGTGAGCGCCTCCCTGTCTTTGCGGCGCTCGCGTTCTGGATCCTCGTTGCAGTCGCCGCAGCCGCGTCGCCAATTCATTTCGCTCGCGGCTCGTATGTAAGTGTCGCGGCGGCTCCAGTCATCGCCGCGGGCATTCTCGGGGGGCCAGCCGCCGCCGGTTTGGTCGCATTGTTTGGCACCACGGAGCTCCGCGAGGTTCGCGGTCAGGTTCCTTGGTACGGCGTCGTGTACAACCACTCGATTGCCGTCTGCGCAGCAGTCGTGTCCGGCGTCCTATACAAGGTCATCACGAACGGTGCCAGCGTCGCGAGCGATGCAGGATTGCTGGGAGGAGTCCTTGCCGGTGTTGCCTTTGTGGTCGTCAACACCGTCATGTCGTCATGGGCCGTGGCCCTGCGGGAGCGGAGAACGCATGGAGCCGTCATCGCGGGAGACTTGCGCTCGTTCGGCCTGACGATGGTGGGCCTGACGCCGATGGCCTGGTTGATGGCGCTCGCGTACGTCTTCGTGGGGCCCTTCGTCGCGATCGCGTTCGCCGTTCCGCTGTACACGACGCGCGCAGCGTTCAAGGCGGTCGTCGATATCCGCGACATGTTCACCCAGACGGTGCGAGCGCTCGCATCGGCGATCGACGCTCGCGACCCCAGCACCAAGAAGCACTCCGAGCACGTCTCGGGCATCGCCGTGGAGATCGGCCAGGCGATGAACCTGTCCGAGTCTGAGCTGGAGCAGTTGGAGTGGGCCGGGCTTCTGCACGACATCGGCAAGATCGGGATCCGCGACGCTGTCCTCCTGAAGCCCGAGAAGCTGACGCGCGAGGAACGGATGCTGATGAACGAGCATCCCGTGAAGGGCGAGGAGATCCTCAAGGACGTCGACCAGCTGGCGGCTGAGCGTCCGCTCATCCGGCATCACCACGAGTGGTACAACGGCTCCGGTTATCCCGACCGCCTCATCGGAGAGGAGATCCCACTTCTGGCGCGCGTCCTCCACGTGGCGGACGCGTTCGAAGCCATGACCGCCTCGCGACCGTATCGCCCGGTGCCGCTGAGCACAGCTGAGGCACTCGAGGAGCTGAACCGGTACGCGGGTATCCAGTTCGATCCCGCCGTGGTCCAGGCATTCGCTCGCACCAAGACTGCGAGGCAGACGACAGTCGACCACGACGAGCCGGGGGAGCCAGCCCCGCGATCGGCCCCGATACCGACGCTCGGCCAAGTCGCAGCCACGCGAGCGAGGCGCGCGCTGCCCACCAACTCCGCCCCAGCCGAACCCTAGGCCGGGGGCCTCCGAGCAACATGGCGGGCCTGCCCCCGCGAACACCCCGGTGCGCGAGCTGGCGCACGTACACCGCCCGGGACGCTGCCTGATGCTGCTAGTCGGGATCTTCCTCGGCATACTCGCCGGTCTGGCAGCTGGCGGCCGGCTCACGAACCTGCTGTCAGCGCAGCTGCGCTTCGGCGCCCTGATCGTGGCGGGGCTGCTGCTGCGCGCGGCCACACACTGGCTTCTCGACGAGGGCGTGGGCGTCATCCAGGAGCTCCGGCTGCCGCTCTTCGCCGCGTCGTTCGGGCTGCTGGTGACAGCGCTGTGGCTCAACCGGAGACAGCCAGGTCTCCTGTTGGCGATGATCGGCATCGCTGGCAACGGCCTGGCGATCGTCCTCAACGGCGGCTACATGCCGGTGTACCTGCCGGCCCTGGAGGTGGCCGGCCTGACCGTAGCCGAGCTTTCTCCCACCTTCCACGTCGCCCTACCAGACGAGCTGGGATGGGAATTCCTCGTGGCTGGTGGGCCGTTGGGTGACATCCTGCCCGTCGCCATCCCGTTCCTGGCGAACGTCATCAGCCTGGGCGACGTGCTGCTGGCGGCCGGTATCGGCTGGTTCCTCTTCTCGACGATCGCTCGCGGCTCATCCGATCCCGACACGGGCGTCGTCTCGCTATGGAGCGCACGGCCGCGCGCAGGCGATGCACATGAGCCCATCCCGGAGCGAGCCGGCCTGGATCGCCCCGTCGTCATCGGCTCCGGCATGGGCCCAGGGCTCAGCGCCACGAGGCCCCCGATGCACCTCGGGGCAGGGCCGGCGGAGGCACGCGCGGAGGCACCAGCGGAGCTCCTCAGCCTCGGCCAGCGGATCCGTGGCCACGCCTACGTGCGACTGGCCCGCGACGCTCGCTTCTCTGCTTTCTGGCTGGCAGGAACGATCAGCCTCTTCGGGGATCGGCTGCACCAGATCGCCCTCGGCGTGATGGTCCTGGCAGTCACAGGCTCGGCCATGCAGACCGGCCTGGTGTTCCTGGCCGCGACGCTTCCCAACCTGCTGCTCGGACCGATCGCCGGCACCTTTGTCGACCGCTGGGACCAGAAGTGGGTGATGATCGCGACGGACCTGCTGCGCGCTGGCCTGGTGCTGACGGTTCCTTTCCTGGCTGACGTCCACATCTGGCTCATCTACCCGGTCGTCTTCCTCACGACCACTGTCAGCCTGTTCTTCCGTCCTGCGAAGGCAGCCATCATCCCACGCATCGTGCGTCGCGAGGACCTCACACCCGCCAACGGGGCCATCTGGACGGGCGAGGCGATGGCCGACATCGCGGGCTATCCGCTAGCCGGGGTCTTCGTGGCCTTCCTGGGAACGAACCTGGCGCTGGCGTTCTGGTTGGACGCCGTCACGTATGTCATCAGCGCCGTGCTGCTGGTCGGCCTGGTGATCCCTCCCGTGGCGCATCAGGCGAAGGTGCGCGTCGCCGGCGCCGTCGCTGCCTTCTTCGCCGAGCTGCGCGAGGGCTGGAGGTTCCTGCGCAGCGAGACGGCACTGTTCCAGAACACGCTGGTCAGCGTCATGGCCCAGCTCTCGGTCGGGGCCACCCTGGCGTTGATGGTGGTCTATGCCCAGCGCTCACTCGAAGGGGACGTCATCCCGTACCCCGAAAGCTACGCCATCATCGAGGCTGCCATGGGAGTCGGCAACCTCATCGGCGGGTTCGTGGTCGGTGCCATCGGGGCGCGGCTGCGAAAGGGCAGCCTCGTCATCATCGGCTTCGCCGTGATGGGCCTGGCCACGATCGCGCTCGGCCTTACATCCAACGAGCTGTTCGCCATCGTGGCCGCGGTCTTCGTCGGTGTCTTCAACCTGGTCTACGTCATCCCCAGCCAGACGCTGTTCGCCGAGCGGACGCCGCCGGGGATGATGGGGCGAGTCGTGGCCATCCGCTCGAGCATCGTGATGGGCGCGCTGACCGGAGCGATGGCAGTCAGCGCTGGCCTCGCCGATACCATCGATGCGGGAGTGATCATCGCTGCGACCGGTGTCCTGACCGTGCTGTCGGCCATCATCGCGGCCTGGCTGCCAGCGGTGCGTGATGCCTGACCGGCGCGACCGGCTGATCCGCGGATCGCCTCGGCACGACGCGCGCGTCCCCGCGATAATCATGGCAACGCCAAGGACGAGGAGAGCTCCGCTGCATGACCGACCAGAACAAGCCTGAAGACGCCATCCCCGCGGTCGGGTCGTTGGCTGGGCCGGCCGAGCAGCCCAGCGAGCGACCGTCGACGTCGCCGCGTCCGGCCAAGGCGCCATCTGGTCCGGGCACTCCTGCCTCCGAGGAGCTGCCCTATATCGATGATCCCGTGAGCAAGTGGTGGATCGCCATCATCGTCGCGGTCTTCGTGCTCATCTTCGCTTGGGCCATCCTCTTCGGGGCCGGCGGCCTCTTCGGCGGCATACTCGGATCGGAGGACCCGACGCCGTCACCCGAGGCGACCTTGGTGGCCACGATGGAGCCTACGCAGGCGCCGAGCGCCGCGCCTGAGGCCACAGCCGGACCTGCGATGTCCAGCCCAGGGCCAGAGATGACCCAGGTGCCCGAGCCCAGCGCGGTGGCAACGGCGGAGCCCGGGCCCACCGGAGGAGCGGGGGCGAGCGAGGACACCTCCGCCAGTCCGGAAGGCTAGCGTCATGGGGTGAGCCGCGATCAGGATGGGCCGCCCCGAACCGACCCCTTCGCGGCCGAGCGGGCGGCGATGGTGCGTGACCAGCTGGAGGCGCGCGGCATCCACGACCGCGCCACGCTGGCGGCGATGGCGCTGGTACCGCGCGAGGCCTTCGTGCCCGAGGAGCATGCTGGCGCCGCGTACGCCGATGGGGCCATGTCGATCGGCCACGGACAGACCATCTCCCAGCCGTACATCGTCGCGCGAATGACGGCGCTCCTTGACCTGCCGGCGCAAGGCTGGCCCTGGGGCGATGCCCCTCCCCCGGTCCTTGACGTGGGGACGGGCTCTGGCTATCAGGCGGCGGTGCTGGCGCAGTGCGGCGCCCGCGTCGTCTCGATCGAGCGAGATCCCGATCTTGCAGCGGCCGCACGCGACCGCCTCGCCCGCCTCGGGTACGAGGTCGAGGTGCTCGTGGGTGACGGCAGCCTCGGCTATCCGCCAGGGGCGCCGTACGCCGGCATCGTGGTGGCGGCAGCCAGTCCGCAGGTGCCGCAACCACTGGTCGAGCAGCTGGGCGACGGTGCCTGCCTCGTGGTCCCGGTCGGATCGCGCCACTCGCAGCGGCTCCAGGTGGTACGCCGTCGAGGCCATCGCACTGAGACGTCGGCGGCCGACGACTGTGTCTTCGTGCCATTGCTGGGCGCCTACGGCCACCGCGACTGATCAGCACGGGAGGCTCGGTGCTATCCTCGCCCGCGATGACACACGTCTTCGTCGCCCCCCATCCGGATGACATCGCCCTGTCCTGTGGCGGGCTCGTCGCCAGCCTTCGAGAGCTCGGGCAGTCGGTCACCATCCTGACGGTCTACTCCGGCGGTCCCGGGACTGAGGTCGGTCTCGCCGACCGACAGCGCGAGGCGCTGGGCTTCGGAACCAAGGCGCTGGCCCCCAACTCCCAGGCCTTCAACCGCTCCAACATCGCTGCCGAGTACCCGGTGGCGACGACGGTCGGCACAGGTGCCCCCTGGCAGGCTGACCCGGCCCGCATCGATGCCACACAGGAGCGCGCCAACACGCAGGCGCGGCAGTTCTGGCAGCGGGCTGCGTGGTCGCGCAGTGCCAACGTCACCAACGATGCGCACGCCGACCGACCGCTGCCGGACGAGGTGTCCAGCCAGGGAACGTTGACACGCTATGACCTCGCGAGCGCCGATGCCATCACGATGCGCAAGGCGGAGGACGAGCGCTGGGCCTACTTCATCGAGGCGGCCCTCGTCGACCTCGACCTGCCTGACGCGGTGCATCGTGGGTACGAGGGGGACGATGCCCTGCTGGGGCGGCCGTTCGAGGACGATGAGCCACCGACGGATATCCTGCGCCGCGAGATCCTGCGACTGGAGCCACAGCAGGTGTACTTCCCGCTCGGCGTGGGTGGACACGTCGACCACCGGCTCTGTCGCGATGCCGGGCTGGCGATGCTGGTGGACCCGCCTGCCTGGGTGATGCCGGCGCCGAGCATGACCGGCCGCGTTTCCTTCTATGAAGACTTCCCCTACGCCTGGTGGAGCGACTTCGGCTCACTCGCGGACCTTGCCGACCAGGACATCGAGGTGTCGAGCGGGCTTGCGCTCGAGGCTCGCTACGCCGACATCAGCGACCAGCTCGAGCGCAAGACCGCCGGTCTGAAGATGTATCCAGGGCAGGTGCAGCGCATGTTCGACAGCGAACAGCACATGCTCGATGCGGTCACCGGCTACGCCGCGCGCGTGGCAGCCGCCGGGGGCGTCGGCAGCGGTGCTGCCGAGCGCTACTGGAGCGTGGTGCGGTCATAGCTCGCCGGCCGACATCGGGCCGTTGTGGGTCAGCCACGCACGGCGAGCGTCACGGGGTGTCACCCGGCCTCGGCTCCCTCATCGTGCCTGCCACATCGCGGTGGATGACGGGGATCCGAAGCAGGTCCCACAGCACGCTGAACGCCAGGCGCGGTCGAACCCGCATGCGCGATCCATGGATGTCGTGCCACATGACGGGCACGACCGCGTAGCTGTAGCCGAGGCGCCGGGCCAGGTAGATGACCTCGGCATCGAAGGCGATGCCCTCCGTCTTGAGTCGCCCGAAGATGTCGTGCCCAGCGGCGCGGCGGAAGCCCTTGAAGCCGCACTGCGTGTCGGGAACGTCGGCGGTGACCCACAGGCCCGCCAGCAAACGGTAGATGCGACCGAGCAGGCGCCGGTAGGCCGGCTGGCTGGCACGACGGTCGCTACCGTCCGGCTGGATGCGGCTGCCCAGAGCGAGGTCGTCGGTCGCAAGGGCCTCGGTCAGCAGTGGGATCTGGTCTGGCGGCGTGGCCATGTCGGCATCCGTGAACACGATGAGGTCGCCGTCGGCGGCCAGCACCCCGGCGGTCACCGCGGCACCCTTGCCCGCATGCCGGCGGCGGAGCAGGCGCAGAGCGGGGCCTGAGCCGTCGGCTCGTGGGCGAGCTTCCGGCCGGGCCTCGACCACGTCCACGGTGTCGTCCTCCGAGCCATCGTCCACCACGAGCACCTGCCATGTGCCGATCTCGTCCGATGAGCGACCGTGGCTACGTGCGGGCCCGCCACGGTACAGCCAGCCGAAGAGCTCATCGAGCGCCGCCTCGATGCGGGCGGCCTCGTTGTAGGCCGGAAGCACGATGGTCAGGCTGGGTGGCGGCGAGTCGGTGGAGCTCACCCGGAGAGGCTAACGGTCGTGTCCAGTGGACTTGATGGCTCCTTGGTCCTATGACGAGTGCACTGCATCACACCACATCGACCACGATGACCCCCCGGCGTAGCCCGTTCGTACTACCGGAGAGCGGCCCCACCCATTGCTAGTGTGGGGCCGCTATGGCGATCCCCATCCTGCTGTTCGCGGTCGCCCTCTTGGTGCGCGTGGCCACGGCGGCACTGTTTTCCGAGCCCGCGTATCCCGACGCCTACTACTACGCCAACGTGGCTCGGGAGCTCGCTGCCGGGGGCGGCTTCTCAGTGGACTACATCTGGAACTTCGTCGAGGTCGGGGGAACGCTTCCCGACGAAGGGGTCCTGCCGATCCCATCGAATGCGCATTGGATGCCGTTGGCCGTCCTGGTGCAGGTCCCGTTCATCTGGCTGCTGGGGCCTACGAGCGTGGCCTCCGGCCTGCCGTTCTGGCTGGCAGCGGCCGCGGCGGCGCCATTGACCTGGCTGATCGGACGTGATGCCGGCATGCCGTCCTGGCAGGCGGCAGCGGCTGGCCTGCTGGTGGCGGTTCCGGCCGGCGTGTCCCCCTTTCTCGGGCAACCGGACAACTTCGCCCTGTTCATGCTCCTCGGTGCCTTGGCGCTCTGGCTCTGCGGCCGGGGTCTGCACGGTCACCGCCGTTCGTTCGCCATCGGTGGCGTGGCCGTGGGTCTCGCCTTCCTGTCCCGTAACGATGGTGTCCTGCGGGGCGTCCCGTTCGCACTCGCCTTCCTGTACGACCTGGCGCGCCGTCCGCGTGGCTCGCGCATCGGCTGGCAAGCGGCGACTCTCTGTGCCGGCGGGTTCCTCCTCGTCGCGGCGCCCTGGCTGCTGCGACAGGTGGATGTCTTCGGCTCCGTCTCGCCATCATCCGTCGGCGGCCGCATCCTCTTCATCAGGGAGTACCGGGAGCTCTACAGCGTCACGACCGAGACGACGCTTCACGCCTTCCTCTCACAGGGCCTGGGCCCGGTCATCCAGAGCCGCCTTGGCGGGCTCCGGGATGCGCTGCTGATCTTCGTGGCCATGCCCCTGCTGGTGCTGCTGGCGCCGTTCCTGCTCATCGGCGCATGGGTCCGCCGCCGCAGCCGCGACTTCGCGCCGTGGTTCATCTACGCATCGGCCCTCTTCCTCTTCACCGCGCTCATCTCGGCGGTGCACGTGCGGTACGGGACCTTCATCCACTCCGCGGTGGCGCTACTGCCACACGCGTACCTGCTGGTGATGCTGGGCTTGGCGGCGGTCGTGAGCTGGGTCGCCTCGCGTCGTGCCTCGTGGGACGCGCCACGAGCCAGCCGCAACTTCAGCTTCATGCTCGTCGGCGTCATCGTCGCCGCGTCGGTCCTGGCCACACTATCCACCGTGGACGCGTGGAAGCGCGAACGCGATGGACGAGTCGAGGTGCTCGCAGCGCTGGCCGCGGTGGCCGATCCGACCGACGTGGTGATGAGCCCCGATGCGGGCGCATACCGGTACCACGGCGGTTGGGACGGGATCGTGACGCCAGACGACCCACTGCCTACGGTGGAACGGGCGCTGCGGCTGTACGACGCCCGTTGGCTGGCGCTCGAGGGCGACCACATCACGGCGGGGCTGCGACCGTTGCTGGCGGGCGAGGTCCGGCCGGCGTGGCTGTCAGGCCCGCTGGTGATGGTGCCGCCGCTGCCATCGGCAGACGACGAGCCGATGGGCGACCCCCTTCCACGGGCTGCCCTCTACGCCGTGTGCCTGTCGACGGATGACACGCGGTGCGACGGATGAACACGGTCATCGTCGTCGGCCTGTACCTGCTGGCACTGGCTATCCGACTCCTTGCTGCTGGAGAGTTGCCCTTCCCCACCACCGAGCCGAGCGCCTACTACGTGAACGTGGCGCAGAACCTGATCGCCGGGAATGGTCTCGTCGCGGATGGCGTCTGGAGCTACGCGACGCCGCCACTCGCGGTACCCAAGCCAGCTTTCGAGCTGTGGCTCCCGATGAGCACGTTCGTGTCAGCCGCGGCGATGCAGGTGCTGGGATCCTCGTTCTGGGCTGCACAGGCCGGCGGCGCCCTGCTGGGCGCCACGGTCGCCCCCCTGGCCTGGGCGATCGGGCGCGAGGCGGGCCGGACGCATGGTCTCGACGGACGACGCGGCCAGGCCGTCGCCATCACCTCGGGGCTGCTGGCCGCAGCGCTGAGCCCGCTGGTGCTCGGCTCGGTCGTACCTGACTCGTACACGCCCTTCACGGTGTTCATGCTGGCAAGCGCGCTGCTGGTCCCGCGCGTCATCGGTGTCCGCGACGGGCTCCCCGAGCATGAAGGCGCGAGGAGCATGGTCGCGGGACTCGCGCTCGGCGTCGCCATGGGCCTGGCCTACCTCTCCCGCCAGGAGGTGGTGTGGCAAGGCCTCACGGTCGTGCTGATGATGGCGTGGGTGCTGCGGTGGCAGCCACCGGGCCGGCGGCTGCGTCAGGCCGCGATGCGACTGGGGCCGGTGGTCGTCGGTGGGCTGGTGATCGTGTTGCCCTGGCTGCTCCGCAACTGGCTCGAGCTGGGAAGCCCGCTGCCCGGCCAGGCCGTCGAGAACATGTTCCTCATCGACAACGAGGACATCTTTGCCTTCCGCGACCGTCCTGACGCCGGGACGTACCTTGACCAGGGCTTGATGACCATCCTGTCGAACCCCGTCGTGGCCGCCTGGGACAGCCTCCTGAACGTCATCGTCTTGCAGGCCTTCCCTGTCGGCCTGGTCGGGCTGATCGCTCTCGTGGCGATGCGGCGTTCCCCGGCACTGCGACGGCCCACCGCGCTCGTCGCCCTCCTCGTCGGCGCCGCCCTCACCTTCACCAGCACGATGCTGCTGTTCCCCGTGGCCACGCTGTGGGGCACGTTCATGCACGCCTCGGGTCCACTGCTGGTGGCCCTGGGCGTGGTCGCCGCCCTGGGCGGTGACGCACTGCTTGCACGCATCTCCGAGATGCGGCGCTGGCAGAAGCCCAACGTGATCCTCGCGCCCGTCGCCCTGCTGGCCACGGCTGGCCTGCTCACCGCCTTCACGGTGTACGTATCATCCGAGCAATCGCGCCAGACCCAGGCACGCTACGCGGCTCTCGCAGTCTCGCTGCAGGCCGCGGCGGAGACAGCGGGGCGGTCGGTGCCGGGGACGCTCATCAGCGATCATCCCATGTGGCTCGCGTGGGCGACCGAGCGACACGTCATCGCGCTGCCCGACGAGCCACCGGAAGCGGTCATCGAGCTGGGCGGGGTCTTCGGTGCAACATGGGTCGTCGTCGTCGACCAGCGAGGTCGCTACCCCGAGGCGTTGCTCGAGCACTCGGCAAGAGCGTGCCTCGTGGCGGATCCTATGCCACTCGAGGCTGGCACGGCTGATGGCTGGCTCTTCCAGCTGGCCGACGAATGTGCGACATCGTGAGCGCCGGTGCCGGAGCGGCCAGTCTCAGCGCCTATACTCGGTGCCACATGGAAGCCGGGATGCTGCCCGAGCGGCGGCTACGAGTCAGGGTAGACCAGGCATGCGTGTGGACACGTCCCCATCGCAGCGCAATCGACATCGTCAGCCAGGCGGACACAGGGACGGCGTTTCGGCACGTACCTGACCCCAGGGAGAGGAGTGTGGAATGACCCCGGGCGAGTACTCAGGACCTGAACGGCGCCGCGGTGGCCCCGACCGGCGAGACCCCAACGCGCGAGTCAAGATCCTGCTCGTCGATGATCACGCCCTCTTCCGCGTGGGCATGCGGCAGACACTCGACGCCGAGGCCGATTTCGAAGTGGTGGCGGAGGCCGACGATTCCCGCAGCGCCATCGACGCCGCCGGCGCCCACACGCCCGACATCGTGCTCCTGGACCTGTCGCTGCCAGCCCCGGGGGGCATCGAGACCACCCAGCGGGTCAAGCGCGAGGTGCCCAGCGCCGGCATCATCGCGCTCGCTGCCTCGGAAGACGAGGACCAGCTCTTCGAGGCCATCAAGGCCGGCGCTGCGGCGTTCCTGCTCAAGGACATCGCCCCGGACGACCTCGTGACCATCATTCGTCGCGTCAACCATGGTGAGTACCTCATCAACGACAAGGTCTTTGCGCGCCCGTCGGTGGCCAACCGTGTGCTCAAGGAGTTCCGCGAGCTGGCCGTCTACGGCCAGGAGGCGGCGCCGATCTTCGCGCCACTATCCCCCCGCGAGGTCGAGATCCTCGACAACATCGCCAAGGGCATGACCAACAAGCAGGTCGCCTACGCGCTCTCCATCAGTGAGCAGACGGTCAAGAACCACATGAGCTCGATCCTTCGTAAGCTCTCGGTGAACGACCGCACACAGGCGGTGGTATACGCCATGAAGCAAGGCTGGATCAGGATCCCCGAGGATTGAGCACACCGGAGCCGCCGCGCGCTCCTGCCACTCCGCCGGTCGGCGAGGGCCGATCGGATGCGACCGGCGGCCGACCGCCTCTGCCCGGCTCGACGGAGCCTGACACCGGGCACAGGCCGGCGGCCGGCTTCGGCTTGGGCCAGTCAAGCATCTCCGGGCTGCGCCGGGAGATCGAGGAGGACATCAGGCGCATCGAGGGCGAGAACGGCGAGATCGACATGCTCATGGAGCAGGTCCTGCTCGAGATCGAGCGTCACGAAAGCCGGCGCACAAAGATGGAGAGCCGGCTGTCCAGCTTGGAGACCAGCAGCTCGCCCGACCTTGACGAGCTCACCGAGGTGCGGGACGGGCTTCTGGCGCTGACCCGTCGCGAGCTGTTGTTCGATGCCCAGCGGCAGGTCCTCGAGGGCAAGCAGCGTGTGCTCGCACGCTTCCTGCAGCGCCTTGTCGAGATCGACAACAGCCTCTCGCAGCTGGGAGGTGCACCGACACGGCCGGCACCGGTCGCATCTGCCGGTCTGCGGGCGCTGGCGGCAGCAGCCGGCGGCAGTGGCGGACCTGGGCTGAACCAGCCGGCGATCGCCATGCGCAGCCAGGAGGACCTTCGTCGCGACATCGTGCGCCAGCTGCATGACGGACCCGCGCAGTCCATCGCCAATATCGGGCTGCAGGTCGAGATCGTCGATCGCCTCCTGCAGAAGGGCGACCCACGCGTTGCCGAGGAGGTCAAGGCGCTGACCCGGCTGGTGCAGCAGGCGCTCGACACGACCAAGGAGTTCATCTTCGAGATACGACCCATGGTGCTCGATGACCTGGGACTTGGGCCGACCGTCCGCCGCACCGCGAGCGACCGTGGCCGGCGGTCGGGAATCAACATCGACTTCGACTCGCAGGGCATCGAGGAGCGCCTTGACCCAGACATCGAGAGCGCCGTCTACCGCAGCATCGACGAGGCCATCGTCGGCTTCCTGGCGCTCCGACCTCCGTCCGTGCTGGTCCGACTCGACTGGGGCGAGCGCGAGCTGGTGGCCACCGTGGAAGGTACCTGGCCGCGCGTCAACCCGGAGGGACAGTCCGAGGCCAGCGAGGCGGCCGCCGCCCGTTCGGTCGACACGCCGCCGGCGTTGCTGGCGATGATGCAGGAGAAGCGGTCGGCAGACCAGGAGGCCGATCGGGCGACGCGTGCCTTGCCGCCCGATCGAGTCCGCGAGATCGGCAACCGTGCCCGAGCCCTGGGGATGACGCTGACGCTTCGCGACGAAGGCCAGGCGATGGAGCTGGTGGCGCCGATCGCGCGCTGACCCGGCATCTTCGCGACGCCTCCGGCGTCGTGCGGCAGGGGAACGCTACGGAGCCGTGAGGCGCCAGTGTGCCAGGACCGCTGGCGGCCTCTCCGGGCCGCGCCACCCCGTACCGCGTTCCCATTGCCAGCCAGATGCACCGCTGCGACTCTCGCTCGAGCGCTCCCTGAGCGGGAGACTTCGAGGGAAGGAGGTAGCAACGAACATGACCGTTCTCACCGATTGGCTCATGACCCTCCGTGAGGATGACGGGCAGGGTCTTGCCGAGTACGCACTCATCCTGGCGCTCATCGCCATCATCGCGATCGCGGCGCTGATCTTCCTTGGCGGCGAGATCGCTTCGATCCTCTCCAGCATCGGCGACCAGATCTAGCCTCAGCCACCAACGACCTGATGGCGACGACGCCGGCCGTAT
>DATHSE010000102.1:0-11422 GCA_035464455.1 Anaerolineae bacterium
GGAGCACCTGGCGGCGGCGTCGCCACACGAGATCGTGATGTCCGACCTGTCGGCCTCGCTGCACGTAGATCCAGTCCCGTTGCGCGATCGACTCCAGGACGAGATCGACCGCATCGAGGCGTCGGATCCCGATGCCGATGCCATCATCCTGGGCTACGGGCTCTGCGGCGGCGCCACGGCTGGCCTGACCGCTCGTACACGTCCCCTGGTGCTGTCACGGGCGCATGACTGCGCCACCATCTTCCTGGGCAGCCGCGAGCGCTACGAGGAGGAGCATCGGACCACGCCCGGCACCTACTGGTTCACCGAGGACAACGTCAAGCGCGGCGACGCCCTGAAGGGCTGGCAGCTGGGCGATGCTAGCCGCTCCGATGGCGTCAACGCGACGTACGAGGAGTACGTCGAGAAGTACGGCCAGGAGAACGCCGACTACCTGATGGAGGCGCTGGGCGAGTGGCAGTCACACTACGAGCGCGGGGCATTCCTGGAGACGGGCCTCGCGACCGATGACGAGGCGCAACGGCGGGCGCGAGAGGAGTCCGAGCTGCGCGGCTGGCGCTTCGAATCGGTGCTCAGCGACCTCGGCCTCATCGGCCGCCTGCTGGACGGCGAGTGGGACGACGACTTCCTGGTGGTGCAGCCGGGTGAACAGCTCGTGATGAGCTACGACGACGGCGTCATCAAGGCCGTGCCGGCAGCCTCCAGGCAGGCCGCCGCGACCGACTGAGCAGCGGCCGCCGCCGTCCGCTATCCCAGCGAGCCTGCACGGAAGGCCCCGATGAAGGCCATGCCGAAGGCATCCTCGCCCGTGAGCATCGCCGCCGCCAGCCGATAGGGCTCCGATTCGCGGTCGGGAGCGAGCGCGGTCGCGATGTCGGCCACGGGGTCGACGATGCCGCTGTCCTGGCCGTGCTGCACGCAGAGGTCGAGGAAGACGTCGCTGACGAGGCGCCGTGCCGGCAGGCCGAAGCTGATGTTGGAGACGCCGCCGGTGATGTGGATGTCGTCCCCGAAGCGCTCGCGGATGGTGCGCACCGCGTCGAGGTAGGCCTGTCCCGCCATGGGGTCGACGCCGATGGGGATGACGAGCGGGTCCACGTAGAGCGAAGCGGCAGGCAGGCCCCGCTCGAAGGCCGCGGCGATGATCTGCTCGGCGCGCTCGATGCGGTCCTGCGCGCCCGACGGCATCGAGGCACCCGTGCAGGAGAGCACCACCGGTGTGCCGCGCTCTCGCACCAGCTCCAGCACATCCGGCCGCTCGGTCGAGGCCGAGTTCAGCATGGGGACCGCGCCGCCGGCCCAGGCGGGGTCGATGGCGTCGAGCCCGGCCTCCAGCACCGCCGCATCGGACGAATCGATCGACAGCGGCACGCTCGAGGCAGGCCCCACGGCCGCCACCAGCCAGCGCATGGCCTCCATCCGCCCGCCGGTGTCGGGGCTGATCTCGTCGACGTTGAGGTCGAGATAGTCGGCCCCGCCCTCGACCTGGCGCTCTGCCATCCAGGCCACGTAGCGGGCCGCGGTGTCGGCCTCGGCACCATCGGCGAGGCCCTGGCGCACGGCCGCCATGACGTGCTTGATGCGCCCGTTGGCGGCGAACTCGGCCGCCTCGACGATCGAGTCGGGCAGCGCCAGCCAGGCCTCGCCGCCCTCACCATCGGGGAAGCGCACGCCGGGCCGTCCGTCGGGTGCCACCCCGCCGCGAGCGCCGTCGCGCTTGACCACGCGCGTGCAGTGGATGTTCTCGCCGATGATGATGAAATCCCGACCGCCCGCGGCGTGGCTCACGAGTCCCCTCCTGTGTGATGGCGATAGTGGTCGCGGCCGAGGTAGGTGTTGGCCCAGGCGCTGGTGCCGCGCAGGGCGTTGTCCTGGATCACGGGCTCGCGCTCGAGCATGGTCATGGCCTCGCCGTAGGGCCGCAGACGCTCGTAGGCATTGGTCCACACGCAGCGCTTGCCGGGCACCTCGCACTCGCCGTCGATCGAGCCGCCGCAGGGCCCGTTGCGCTGGTTCTTGGCGCAGGCCCCCTCGGGGCACTGGTAGGCGATGTCCGGCAGCGAGCAGTCACCGCAGTCCTTGCAGTCGAACAGCGGGATCTTGACCGCCTGCTCGAGGACGTGGGCCGGCCACATCAGATGCGCTTGCTCGAGGCGACCGTACACGCTCCGCGCGGCGGCGAACCCGCGTGAGTCCGGGTCGAAGGCGACATCGTGTACGAGCCGGTTGAAGCGGTACGCCAGCGGGACACGGCGGGTCCTGCTGGGTCGGGTCGGGCGGTCGGAGGCAAGCTGCGGCAGGTCGCCCGGCTCGAACAGGCGGTGCGGAACGGGCTCGGGGAAGTGGATGTCGGGCAGCAGCGCTCGCCAGTCGGGCGTGAAGTCGTCGGCGAGGCGCAGGACGGTGTCGATCTCGGCGCTGCTGCGCTGGCCGGCGAGGTAGGCACCGGCGTAGCCGAGGCCGCGCAGGACCGCCACCTGCTTGGCGGCCAGCTCGAGGAAGGCGGCGCGGCCCTTGTCCGCTGACGCGGCCTGCCGCTCGACCCAGGCCAGCAGATCGTCGGAGAGGCGGATACCCGGCACACCGTCGCGATGGAAGACGTTGGCGACTGGCCGCGACAGGATGTAGACCGAGGCCATCAGCGGGATACCCGGCCCCTGCGCCCGGTTCCAGGTCATGAGCTCCGACCACGCGCGCGCGTCGTAGCCGACCTGCGTGATGGCCAGGTCGGCGCCCGCCCGCACCTTCATCGCCAGCTTGAGGTACTGCGGCACCAGGTCGGCTTCGAGCGCCTTGAAGGGATTGACCGCGCAGCCGATGGTGAAGTGCGGCCCGTGGTCGGACAGGTCGCGCAGGAGCGTGATGAGCGCGACCGAATCGATGTCGAACACCGGACGCGAACGACCACCGAAGCCTTCCTTGGGGTAGTCGCCAGACAGGGCCAGCACGCTGGTGAGGCCGTCGCTGGCGAGACCGTAGGCGGTCGACTGCAGCGCCGCGCGGTTGCGGTCGCGGCAAGCCAGGTGGACCACCACCTCGCCGCCCATGTGGGCGATGGCCTGGCCCAGCGTCAGCGGACCCAGGCGCACGAAGCCGCCCGCGTTGTCGGTGATGGTGAGCGCGGTGACGCGCTCGTCGGACGACAGCTCCTCTGCCATCTGGCGGGCGCGTTCGCCGGCCTGGTCCTGCAGCGGGCCGGCCCACGGCACCAACTCGACGAGCGTGGTGCGGCCGTCGTCGCGGGCAAGAGAGTCGGGGAAAGCGGTCACGAGATGAGGCTGTCGCGGGCCGCCTGCGCGATGCGGTCAGCGGAGGGGATGGCGGCATCCTCCAACGGCGGCGCATACGGGATGGGGATGTCGTCCGGCAGAGCCACGCTGCGGGGCCTCGAAGCCAGGTACGCGCCGCTCATGACCAGGCGGCTGATGAGCGTGGCGCCCCAGCCACCGGCGTGCCATTGCTCCTCCGCGATGACAAGGCGGCCCGTCCTGCCGACCGACGCACCGACCGTCTGGAGATCAAGCGGGCGGATCCAGCGCAAGTCGATGACCTCCGCCTCGATGCCCTCCGCGGCGAGCATCTCGGCCGCCTGCAGGGAGCGCTCGAGCATCAGCATCGTGGCCACGATGGTGACGTCGCCACCGGGTCGCTCGACGGATGCCTTGCCGACCTCCGCCACGGCGCCACGTCGCACAGGCCCCTTGCGCGTGTAGAGCAGCTTGTGCTCGTGGACGATGACCGGGTCGTTGGCGCGCACGCCGGCACGCAGAAGCTCATAGGCAGCCGCCGGCGTGCCGGCAGCTGCGACCCGCAGCCCGGGCTGGCTCATGAACCAGGACTCGCCGGTGGCACTGTGCTGCGTGCCGAAGCGGCCACCGGCACCCGAGATCACGCGAAGGGTGATGGGCACCGACAGCTGACCACCACTCATGAAGCGGTACTTGGGCAGCTGGTTGACGATGGCATCGCCGGCCGTGGGCATGAAGTCGGCGAACATGAACTCGACGATGGGCCGCATGCCGACGACTGCCATGCCCAGGGCCACGCCGGTGAAGCCGTTCTCGCAGATGGGCGTGTTGAGGACCCGCTCGCCGTGCTTCTCGAACAGGCCGGCGTTGGTCTTGAAGACGCCGCCCTCGTTGGCCACGTCCTCGCCCATGAACACCACCGCGAGATCCTCGGCCAACGCATCGTCCATGGCTGCATTGACCGCATCGCGGTAGGTCATCTCCACGGCCCCAGCTGCCGCCGTGGCGGCCTGCGGCTCAGTCAGCGTAGACATAGCTGCCAGCCTCCTCGAGCGTCAGATACGGGGCGGCTTCGGCGCGCTCGATGGCGGCATCCACCTCGGCCCCGAGCTGCTCGGCGAGCGCGGCCTGCTCGGCCGCCGTCACAAGCCCCTCGTCGAGGAGGCGCTGGCCGAGCACGGTGAGCGGGTCACGTGCCTTCCAGGTATCCAGCTCGCCCTCGGGCCGGTACTTGGCCGGGTCGGAGCGAGAGTGGCCACGGTAGCGGTAGGTCTTCATCTCGAGCAGGCTGGGGCCGTCGCCTGCACGAGCCCGTTCGACGGCCTCGCTGGTAGCGGCGTAGACGGCCTCCACGTCCTGGCCGTCGACGATCACCCCGGGCATGGCATAGGGGTCGGCGCGTCGCGCCAGGTCATCGATGGGAGTGGTCATCCGCAGCGGCGAGTACTCGCCGTAGAGGTTGTTGGCCACGACGAAGACGACCGGCGCCCCCCACACCGCGGCCATGTTCATCGACTCGTGGAAGGTGCCGATGTTGGTCGCGCCATCGCCCATGAAGGTGAGCGCCACGTTGGGATCGCCGCGCAGCTTGAAGGCCAGGGCGGCGCCGACCGCGATGGGCATGCCCGCGCCGACGATGGCGTTGGCCCCGATGTTGCCCTTGGCCGTGTCGATCAGGTGCATCGAGCCGCCGAGCCCCTTGGAGCCGCCACTGGCGCGGCCCATCAGCTCGGCGAGGGCCACCTCCGGCGACATGCCCAGCGCGAGCGCCTCGCCGTGCCCTCGATAGGTGTTGGTCTGCACGTCACCCGGCCGCATGGCGGCGATGGCGCCGACCGAGACCGCTTCCTGGCCCTGGCACAGGTGCGTCGTACCCTCGATGCGGCCGCCGAGGAACAGCTGCTGGACCTTGTCCTCGAAGGTGCGGATCAGCAGCATCTGGTGATACCAATCGAGGCGGCGACCATCGGCTTTCGGCATCAACTCCTCCGATCGTTCGGGGCACGGACGGTGGCGGGCGAGTGGCCGCGACCACGGCTCCTTGCCCAGCCGATGGTAGCGGTTCGGTCAACCGGTTGACTCAGCCGTGCCGCGGTTGCTATACATGAGGCATGCTGCACGATCCCAGCCACTACGAACTGCCGCCCATCGCCCATGAGATCGAGCTCGGCCAGCACGACACGGCGGTCCTGCGAAGGCTGGCGTCCGAGCTTGCGGAGCAGGCCTCGCTGTCGGTGCACGCCCAGAAGGCTCGGCTGTGGCAGCGGCTGAACGACCTGGACTCGGTACGACCGATGGTCTGGATCAACGAGATCCCCTGGCATGAGATGGACGTGGATGGCGAGCTCACGCTGCAGACCGAGGATGCCTGGGCGCAGGACCAGGAGCGCGACCTGCGCCGCACGCTGTACCAGTGGCGACATCTGCCGGCGGACATGATCCTCGATGACTTCCTTGCCTGCCCCCTCGCCATCCACAGCACCGACTTCGGCATCGTCGAGGATGTCGAGGTCGCCCGCACCGACGACGCCAACGACATCGTCTCGCGGGAGTTCCACATCCAGATCCGCGACTTCGACGATCTGGAGAAGATCAAGATGCCCCGGGTGACGCACAACGAGGCCGCCACCGAGTTCCGCTACCAGGCCATGTGCGAGGTCTACGACGGCATCATGCCGGTCCGCAAGCAGGGCCAGACGCACATCTGGTTCACGCCCTGGGACTACCTCATCCGCTGGTGGGGAGTGCAGGAGGCGATGATGGACCTGGTCGAGCGACCGGCGCTGGTGCACGCCGGCGTCGACCGCATGGTCGACGCCTGGATGGTGGAGCTGGACCAGTTCGAGGCCATGAACCTGCTCTCGCTCGACGCCAACAACACGCGCATCGGATCGGGCGGTTACGGCTACACCGAGTCACTGCCGGGTGAGCCGTTCGACCCCGGGCACGTGCGTCCACACAACATGTGGGGCTGCTCCAACGCCCAGATCTTCTCCGATGTCTCGCCCCAGATGCGCTGGGAGTTCGCAGTCGAGCACGACCTGCGCTGGCTCACGCGCTGGGGCCTGACCTACTACGGCTGCTGCGAGCCGCTGGACAGGAGCATCGACGTCATCCGCCGCATCCCCAACCTGCGCAAGATCTCGACGACGCCGTGGGCCGACACGGCCAGCATGGTCGCGCAGGTCGGCAGCGACTACGTCCTGTCCCGCAAGCCCAACCCCAACGTCTTCGCGCGTGACAGCTGGAACCCCGACCTCGCTCGTGGTCAGCTGATCGACTTCCTCGATGCGGCCAGGGGCTGCCACGTCGAGCTGATCATGAAGGACATCTCCACCGTTCGCTACCAGCCGCAGCGACTGTGGGAGTGGGCCGCCATCGCCATGGAGGTGGCAGAGGAGTACGCCCGGTAGGCGACATCGCCGCGGGGCTCGCGGGCACGGCGCGGAGCGACCACTCCGAGCCGGGTTGCGGACCTCGATGGCACGGTGTGGCATACACTCGCCAGGAGAGGCGCTGAGCACGGTCGCCCGTCTCGAGCGCCGGGGTCCCGATGGCGAAGGAGGACGAGATGGCAAGTTCGGCCACGAGCGCGCCTCGAACCGGGCGCGGGCTGCTCACGTGCGTTGCACTGGTGGCGCTGATGGTCAGCGCGATCGTCGGGGTTGACGCGGTCGTCGCCCAGGACGAACCGGTGACGTATGCCGGATGCATCGATGCAGATGGGCTGCTCGTCAACGTCGCGGAGGGGATGGAACCATCGGCGCCCTGCGCGGAGGGATCGATCCTTGCGCGCTGGAATGCCGAGGGACCGATCGGTCCGCAAGGCGAGCCGGGACCCCCGGGCGAGCCGGGTCCGGCCGGGGTCGCTGCGACGTACTTTGCCTCCGTCAGCTCCGCCCAACCCTTCACGGTGAGCGTCGTGGCCCGCTGCGATGAGGGCGACCGGGTGACCGGCGGCGGCTTCTCGCAGTCGTCCGGCCCTCCCACCTGGGTGGTCGAGAGCTTCCCCTCGGGCGGACGTGCCTGGACCGTCACCCTGGCCACGACGACAGGCTCGATGGAGGTCATCGAGGTCGAGGCCTACGCCGTGTGTGCGGACCTCGATCCGTTGCGATGACGACCGGCAGCGGGGACGGGGCTGCTCAGCCCGCCAGCTCATCCCGCAACGTCCGCGCCGCCTCGACCAGCGCACGCATCTTCTGCACGGCCAGCGGCCGGGCCGTCTGGCTGTAGCCGCAGTCGGCCGAGAGCCACAGCTTCGCGGGTGAGACCGAGCGCAGCAGTGTGCGAACGCGCTCGATCACGACCTGCGGTGTCTCGGCATCGCGGCCCTTGACGTCGATGACGCCGGCCACCAGCACCTTGTCTCCGCCGTGCTGCGCCCACAGGTCGGTCTGCCACATCGAGCGGTTGGCGAACTCGAGGCTGAGCGCGTCGTAGGCGAGGTCGCCGAAGAACGGCGCGAAAGCGGCATACGAGCGATACGCCGTGGCAGGTCGCCCGCGGAAGTTGCCGAAGCAAAGGTGCAGCGAGGTCATGGCCTCCACGCCGTCGATGCAGGCGTTGGCGATCGCCACCATCTCCGGCAGCCCTCCGGGCATGATCCAGAACGCCGGCTCGTCGACCTGCACGAAGTGCGCCCCCGCCGACACGGCAGCCTTCAGCTCGCGGTTGATGTCCGGCACGAGCGCCCACGCTACCGCCCCCTTGTGGGGATAGACCTCGCCCGGGTCGATGCGAAAGGCCTGCGTCACGGGGCCCTGCAGCGCCGTCACGAAGGGCTGGTCGGTGAGCGCCAGCATGTTCTCGACCTCCGCCACCAGGTCGTAGCCCTCCGGCGCGGAGATGGGCTCGACCGCACGGAAGGCATCGAGCTGGTCGGGCCCCGGGTAGCCCAGGCGCCGCTCGTACTCGATGGGCTCCAGGCCCCGGATGTGGCCGTGGAACGTGCGCGTGAAGTCGGCCCGCAGCATCTCCCCGTCGGAGACGATGTCGTAGCCGGCCTCCTGCTGGTCGAGCAGCGCCACCCGCGCGGCGTCGCGCAGCGATTCGTCGATGTCGGAGGGGCCCAGCCGGCCCTCGGTGACCGCATCGCGCAGGAGCCACACCCAGGGGGGCGCAGCGGCGCTGCCGAGCGACTGGACCGGCAACAGCGGCAAGCGAGCGATTCGGGACATCGGGACCTCCGCGATGGTGGATGGATGGCGCCGCGCACGGGCCTCAGGCCGGTGCGTCCGCCGGCGGCTGGAAGCCCTGTCGCTCGTAGTGGATGCGCCGGGGCTTGGTGCTGTCCTTGTAGATGAACCAGCGACAGGGACGGTCGGGCAGATCGCAGTCCTCGACCGGCCGCAGGGGCGGCTTACCCTCCGACATCTGGATGTACTCGAGCGCGATCATCGAGTGGATGCTGTACCAGCTCATGCCGGTGCGTCCCTGGGTCCAGGCATGCGGCAGCTGGTTGGTGGCCGACGGGTGCGGCGGGCGCCCGCTGTCAGGATCTCCCCGCCGCAGCACGCCGCAGCTGCCGCAGGGGTCAAGCGACATCACGTAGCGGTCGCCTTCGTCGGCGACGCCGACGTCACCCCGGTGCCGAGGGCCGGAGAGGTGCCCGCCGCGCATGCCCTCCACGCTGAGCTGGAGCCGCAGCTCCGGTGACATCCGCTCCCACAGCTCGTAGCGCGGCTTCCAGATGTGCTCATAGGCAAGGGTGACCGATTCGAGGATGGCCTCCTCGCCGAACGAGTCCGCGATCTCGGTCTGTACCTCCTGGATCCAGGCCACCAGGCCGTCATGCTGGGCTGCCCAGCGCACCCGCATGAGCTCGATGGCGTCGACTGCAGCCGCCCCTTCCTCGGCCGCGAGCGCCTCGCGTGCGCGGGCGAGGTCTCCGGCACCGGGCTCGAAGCGCCGGAAGCCGGACAGCAGCTTGTGGCCCATGCCCGTCTCGGTCGCACCCGCGCGCGCCAGTCGGTAGTCGAGGATGTCGGTGAGCCACACGAAGAGCACGTCGTTCATGATCGTGATCTCGCGGGCGAAGTAGTCGACCAGCTCGAGCGCCAGCTCCCAGTGTCCTTCGGCGATGGCCACCTCGGCCCACGTCTGGGTGCTGGTGCCGAGCGTTTCCAGGCCGTCCTGGCGCAGTGGTCGTCCCAGGATCTCGCTGTGCCGGATGGGGCTGGCCGGCCAACCGGCGGGGCGGATGGTCGCGTGGTTCATCGTGGTCCTCCCGGGGCAAGTAGGCTAGGCAGGCGGCGTCATGGCTGCGCTGATGGACAGGAGGTGGAGGCATGGACGGTGGCCGCAGGGGCTGGGGGCTGGAAGGCCGCGGCGTCATCGTGACGGGCGCTGCCCAGGGCATCGGCGAGGCGACCGCGCGGGCGTTCGCCGACGTGGGCGCCAGCGTCTGCGCGGTGGACCTGCGCCAGGACGGTGTCCGGGCCCTGGTCGACAGCCTTCCGGGCGGGCCCCACCAGGCCGTGGGCATGGACCTCAACGACCTCGATGCCCATGCCGGCCTGGTCGAGGGGTGCGCGGCCGGACTGGGCAGCGTCCATGCGCTCGTGCTGGCAGCCGGGGTGCTCAAGCGCGAGCCGTTCGTGGACGTGACCGAGGCGGCCTGGGACTGGCAGCTCGACACCAACCTGAAGGCCACCTTCTTCCTTTCCCGGAGCGTCGGCGAGCACATGCGTGCGGCGCGCACACCCGGGAGCATCTGCACCTTCACGTCCATCTCGGCCACTATGGGCGGCGTGAGCTCGGCTCCGGCTTACGGGGCCTCGAAGGGCGGCATCATCGCCCTCACCTACGCCATGGCGCGCCACTACGGCCCTGCGGGCATCCGCGTCAACAGCATCGCGCCGGGATTCATCGACACGCCCATGCAGCGCGCCGGCTTCTCGCCGGCCGCGCAGGCCTTCATCGAGAGCACACCGCTGGCGCGCCAGGCCGACGCCGCGGAGGTGGCCGCGGCGGCGGTCTTCCTGGCCTCGGACCACGCCAGCTTCGTCACGGGGGCCATCATGAACGTGAGCGGCGGCGCCTGGATGGGCTGACGGTACGCTCACCCGCGGGGACGAGCGCGCCAGTCCGCGACGGCCCGAGCGACGTCAACCCGTGCCTGGCCAAGGTACTCGGCCGGGTCGATCTCAGGCACCCCGTTCATACCCGAGATCTCCGCCTGTAGCGCCGTTCGCAGCTCGATGCCGCGAGCCTTGGAGACCGTCGCCGCCTGGTAGACGACGTCGTGCGCAGCTTCGCGGCCCAGCCCCGGCGCGAGCTCGAACATGTACGCCTCGGCGAGCGTCCTCCCCTGCTCCGCCGCCAGGTTCAGGCCCATGCGCTGCGGGTAGACCGTCAGCTCCTCGACGATCCTGGCCGCGATGCGCAGGCAGCCGGCGGTGAGCACGGCCACCTGCGGCAGCTGGTGCCATTCGATCTGCCATTCGCCGGCCGAGCGCTCATGACCGGCCTCCATCGCTCGAGAGAGGCTGGTCGAGGCCGACGTCACGCTCGTGGCCATGCCCACGATCGCCTCGGAGTCGATGGGGTTGGCCTTCTGGGGCATGGTCGAGGAGGCGCCGCGATGGTGTCCAGTCGATTCGCTCACCTCGCCGATCTCGGTACGCGAAAGGTCGATGACCTCGCGTGCCAGCCGCGCACACATCGCGGCGGCGCGCGCGCAGACCGCGCCGAACGCGGCCAGGCCGTCGCGGGTGACATGCCAGGGACCCTCGGGTGCCAGCAGGCCTAGCTGCCGTGCCATGGCAGCCCGGACCTCGTCGGCACGCGGACCCAGCCCGGCCGAGGTGCCGGCCGCTCCGTGCAGGCTGACCTGGCAGCACCCGGCCCGGACGCCGTCGAGGTCCGCGCGCAGGCGGATGCATTGGCGCAGGAACGTCGCCAGCTTGGCCCCGAAAGTGGTCGGCACCGCCTGCTGGCCATGCGTGCGACCCGCCATCACGGTGTCGATGTGAGCTTCGGCCTGCCACGCCAGGGCGTCACCGAGCGCATCGACCAGGCGCGCCAGGCGTCCGATGGCAGCGTCAAGCTGCAGGCTGAGGCCGGTGTCCATGATGTCCTGCGTGGTGGCGCCGTAGTGGAGGGAGCCGCGCTCCGACTCGGGCAGTCGCAGGGTGATCTGCCGCACCAGCGGCAGGATGGGATAGCCCACG
>DATHSE010000103.1:0-10471 GCA_035464455.1 Anaerolineae bacterium
CGCCCTTTTTGTTGGGCTGCTCGGCCTGCTGGCCCTCTTCCTCGGGGGGATGCACTTCAAGTGGACTCTCGTCGTGGATGCCGTGCGGGGCGCCAACATGCGCTTTTTCAATCCGAGGCAGATGCAGACGGCGGGCACACCCGGCGCATACGCCGGCATCCTCAAGCATGTCGGCCGCATCTCCGGTACCCGCTATCAGACCCCGTTGGGCATCGAGCCTATCGGCGACGGCTTCCTGATCGCACTCATCTACGGCGAGCGCACCCAATGGCTGAAGAACGTGCTCGCGGCAGGTTCGGCGGAGGTCGTGGTCGAGGGTGTCGCCTATGCGGTCGACCGGCCCGAGCTGGTACCCATGACCGAGGTCGTCAACGACCTGCCCCCGGGCGATCGGCGGCTCATGAGCCTCTTTGGCGTTGGGCAGGCCCTTCGTCTGCATCGGGTCGGCGTAGTGGAGCCAGGACGCAACGGAGGGTCGAGCCATGAGTGACGCAACCCACGGTGCCACCCGCACCGAGACCGATTCGATGGGCGCCGTGGAGGTGCCGGCCGACCGTTACTGGGGCGCCCAGACCCAGCGTTCGCTGCACCATTTCGCCATCGGCGACCCCGCCTCTGAGCGCATGCCCCCCGATATCGTCCACGCCATGGGATTCCTGAAGCAGGCCTGTGCGCTGGTCAATGACGAAGCCGGACGCCTGCCGGCAGGCAGCGGCACCCTCATCGTCCAGGCAGCCCGGGAGGTTGCCGCCGGCGAGCTGGACGACCACTTCCCGCTATACATCTGGCAGACGGGTTCGGGCACGCAATCGAACATGAATGCCAACGAGGTCATCGCCAATCGCGCCATCGAGCTGGCGGGGGGGGTGTTGGGCAGCAAGGATCCCGTCCACCCCAACGATCACGTCAACCAGTCGCAGTCATCCAACGACACGTTCCCGACGGCGATGCACATCGCCGCTGCCTCGGTCCTGGTGCGCACGCTGTTGCCTTCGGTGCAGCGGCTGCGTGACGAGCTGGCGGCCCGCGCCGTCGACTTCGCCGACATCGTGAAGGTCGGGCGCACCCATCTGCAGGATGCGGTGCCGCTGACGCTGGGCCAGGAGTTCAGTGGCTACGTGGCCCAGCTGGAGGCCGACATCTCCCGCATCGAGGTGACGCTGCCTGGCCTGTATGAGCTCGCCATCGGTGGGACGGCGGTCGGCACCGGTCTCAACGCTCCGGCCGGGTTCGGCGAGGCCGTCGCGGCCCGCATCGCCGAGCTTTCCGGCCTGCCGTTCGTGAGTGCCCCCAACAAGTTCGCCGCCCTCGCCGCCCACGACGCGCTGGTCTTCAGCAGCGGCGCGCTGGCGACGCTGGCGGCAAGCCTGACCAAGATCGCCAACGACTTGCGCTGGTTGGGCAGTGGTCCCCGTTCCGGACTGGGGGAGCTCACACTGCCGGAGAATGAGCCTGGCTCCTCCATCATGCCGGGCAAGGTGAATCCCACCCAGGCCGAGGCCATGACGATGGTGGCCGCGCAGGTGTACGGCAATGACGCCGCCGTGAAGTTCGCCGGTTCGCAGGGCAACTTCGAGCTCAACGTCTACAAGCCGGTCATGGCCGCCAACGTCATCCGCTCGGCGCGGCTGATGGCCGACGCCTGCGACACTTTCCGTGAGTTCGCCGTCGCAGGCGTGACAGCCAACCGCGAGCGCATCGCCGAGCTGGTGGCACAGTCGCTGATGCTGGTCACGGCGCTCAATCCCAGGATCGGCTACGACCGCGCGGCCGAGGTGGCCAAGAAGGCCCACAAGGAAGGCACCACGCTGAAGGCTGCAGCCCTGGCGTTGGGCTACGTCAGCGAGGAGGAATTCGACGAGCTCGTCCGTCCCGAGCGCATGGTCTGACAGGCGCATGGAGCGTGATGCGACGCGTGGCGACCAAGCGGTCGCCCTCAGAATCGAAGGCGACCCCGCCGAAACGGGGTCGCCTTTAACTGTCCCGGCTTGATCCGTAGCAAGCTCCTGATCGTTCTGCCACGGCGCAAGGGCATCTATGACGCCGGCTTCACCGGCTACCCTAACCCAACCTACCCATGACCTTGCGTCTAGGCCAGTAGTGCTGTCGAGCAGCACGCTTTGCATACTAGCGTCCCGGCGGACCCGAACTCAAGCGAATATTCAGCTTGCATAGATGAAGGTTCCATAACATTCACCGGCGCGCCACCGGCGCGCCACCGGGGCGATACCGATACGCTACCGACACGAGCGAGACCGGCCATCAGGCGACAGTGCGGATCGCCGTGGCGAGGTCGATGGAGCCCGTGAACAGCGCCTCTCCGAGGATGACGGCCGAAACACCTGCATCACGCATCGCGTGCAGGCCGTCGAGGCTGGTCACTCCGCCGGCGACCAGCACCTCCGCCTCGAGGCCCCTCGCCAGCCTGCCGATGGCCGGGACACCATCGCGAGCCACGTGCGAGAAGACGAAGCGGGCCACGCCTGCCGCCTGCAGCTCGATCACCAGCTGCTCGAGCGACGGCTCCGGGCGCTGCTGCCAAGGGTAGCCGTGGAGGCTCTCTGGTCGGGCGTCCATGCCCACCGCCAGCCAGTCGCCGCCGATGCGCAGGCAGTCATCCAGGCGCGCGCGGTCCTCGGCCACGGCCCATAGCGGCAGCACGACGCGCGTCGCGCCGGCGGCGAAGGCGATCTCGATCTGCTCGGGCCCATCCACGCCACCCGCCAACTGCAGCGGCCTGGCCACGCTGCGAGCGACCGACGCGATGGCCTCCAGGTTGGCCGGCCGGCCCTGGGCAGCTCCGTCGAGATCCACCAGGTGGATGGCCGGCGCACCCTGCCTGGCCATGGCTTCGGCGATCGCTGCCGGTCGGTCGGTGGGCGTTCCCTCGCCGTTGGAGGCACCCGGCCACCACACCAGCCGTGAGCGACCGTTCTGCAGGTCCAGGCTGGGGATGACCTGCATCAGCCGTGCTCGTCCCCCGAGGCCGGCGTGGGGCCACCGGCTTCGCCGGCCATGAGTCGACGCTGGAACGAGATGGGCAGGCTGCCCGAATACAGGAGTGCATCGTGGAAGTCCTTGAGCCTGAAGGCGCTGCCTCGCCGCTCCTGCTCGTCCTCGCGCAGGCGCAGCAACAGCACCTTGCCCAGGAGGTACGAGAGGTTGTAGCCGGGCGTCTGCGTGTAGCGCTGCACCTCCGCCCTCGCCACGGGTAGCTCGAAGCCGGTGTGCTCGGCGAGGAAGCCGACGGCATCGTCCATGCGGATCTCGCCCCGGTGCAGCCTGATGTCGAGGACGATCCGCGCGGCTCGCCAGATGGCATCGGTGGCCACGATGACGCGTCGCGCCGGCGTGTCCTCGAAGCCCTCCTCCAGCATCATCTGCTCGCAGTACATCGCCCAGCCCTCGACGAACTCGGGTGCTTCAAGCAGCAGGCGCGCCGGCGTCGGGCTCGCCAGGGCGGCCGACAGCTGCAGGTGGTGGCCGGGGTAGGCCTCGTGGACGCTGGTGTTGACGATGCTCGACCAGTTGTGCTCGCGCATGGCGCCCGGGTCGCCATCGACCGAGGGGGTCACGATGTAGACGCCGCGGATTGGCCGGTCGAAGGCCGCCGGCTCGAAGTACGCCGCCAGCGGGATGGTGCTGCGCATGTGCTTGGGCGTGGGCAGCACCTCGATGCTGTCCTCTCCCGGCAAGGTCACGAGGTCGTGCTCCTCGATGTAGCGGCGCGCCCGCATCATCGATTCGCGGTAACCGTCCAGCGCGCCGCTGAAGTCGGCCGGCCCATCGGCCTTGACACGCTCCAGGATCGCAGCTTCGCTCAGGGAGGGGTCGATCGCCCGTCCCGCCTCACGACGAGCGTCGTGCATGGCCTCGAGCTGCTCGTAGCCGATGGCCAGGATGTCGTCGGTGTCGAGGCCGTCGAAGGCGCGCAGCTCGATCAGCTCGTCCAGCTCATCCGCCCCGAGCGCGAACCGATCGACGCAGCCATCGAGGCCGGACTCGATCCAGGCGGCATAGTCGAACAGCGCCGCCCTGGTCGCGCGCGCGGCTGCGTGCAGCCGGCGCAGCTCGGGGCTGCCGGCCGGCCATACCGTGGTCGCGCTGGTGACGATCTCGTGCACCAGCATGGGAAGCTCGGACGCGGCGAGCTCCTCGAGCTCCATCCACAGGCGCACGGGCTCATACCCCAGTCGGTCGCGAACCTGTTGGAGGGCGGCCGGGATGCCCTCGATCCGCTGCGTCAGTGGTAGCAGCCGCTCCTCGAGCGGGGCGAAGTCCCGTGCTGCCAGGAGGAAGAGGGCGTGTCCGATCTCGTCGACGGCCGCTGCGCTCCGCTCCCAGCCGCGAGTGACCTCGGCATCGAAACGCCGCAGGCGGGCGCTGTGCAGCGCCAGCTCGCGCTCGAAGCACATGTACTCGCTGAGCGCGCTGGTGTCGACCGCCTCGAGCTGCCCGATGAACGCCCGCTCGGCAGCCATGTCGGCCTCCTTCGCGGCCCGGCTCAGGTCGGCGAGACGACCGTCATGGGCGTGGATGCCGAGCGCGGTCGCGCGCGCGGGCGATGTCTCCATGAGCGCATCGAAGCGCGACCTGATGAGAGCCTCGACGCTGGCGTCGGCGGAGCCCTCCTCGCTCATGCCGCGAGTCCGATGGCGGCGAGGGCGCCACGCGTCGCGATCAGGCTTCGCTCGATGTCGTCACGCTCGATACCGTAGTGGGTCAGCGCACGCACCCGGCCGCCGCTGTAGGCGATGTAGACGACGCCGCGTGACGAAGTCTCGGCCATGAAGGCCGCACGGGTGGCGAGGGCGTCCTGCCCGGAGCGTGAGCGCAGGCCGAAGACGATGTAGTTGGTGCGCACCCGCGCCGGGTCGAGATCGACGATGCCCGCCATCTCAGCCAGGCCCTCGGCCAGCATCCGTGCATTGGCGTGGTCCTCGGCAAGGCGCTCGATCATGCCGTCGGGGCCGTCGCTCAGCGCGACCAGGCCCGGTGCCGCCAGCACTCCGACCTGGCGCATGCCGCCGCCTACGACCTTGCGGGCACGACGAGCACGGGCGACGAAGTCCCTTGGCCCGACCACGATGGAGCCGACGGGGCAGGCCAGCCCCTTCGACAGGCAGAACGTGGCACTGTCGGCAGTCGTGAGCAGATCAGCAGCGCTCGTCCCCTGTGCCACGACCGCGTTCCACAGACGCGCACCGTCAACGTGGACCGGAACGCCCATCTCGTGGGCCAACTCGGCGACCGACGACGTGTAGGCGGCTGACAGTGGCTGGCCCATCGACGGCGAGTGCGTGTTCTCGAGCATCACCAGCGCCGTGGGTGGCTGGTGGAGATCGTCGGGCTCGTTCCACGCTGCCCGCAAGGCCTGGAGGTCCATGCAACCGTCAGGACCGGCCTGGACCTGCCGAACGGTGGCGCCGGTGATGATGGCGTGCCCGCCGGCCTCGTGCTCGACGACATGAGCGCCCACGGACGCCACGATCTCGCCACCACGGGCCACGTGGGCCATGTGCGAGACGAGGTTGCCCATGGTGCCGGAGGCTACGAAGAGCGCGGCTTCCTTGCCCGTCAGCTCGGCGGCCCGCTCCTCGAGCGCGATGACGGTGGGGTCGTCGCCAAAGACATCGTCACCGACCTCGGCCTGTGCCATCGCCCGGCGCATGGCCTGGGTGGGCTTGGTGACCGTGTCGGACCGCAGGTCGATGACGTCGGGCATGGTGCGGCGAGCATAGCGAGGCAGGACGGGCGGCGTGTTGGGCCTGCATTTGCTACAGTTCCGATTCCGCAGGACCCGTGGTGTAGCGGCCTAACATGCCAGCCTGTCACGCTGGAGATCGCCGGTTCGAATCCGGTCGGGTCCGCCAGTCTCTGTCCCGATGATCATGCTGCATGCTGCCGTGCCCGCCGAGAGGGGAGGCGAGGAGCCCACATGAGCAACGCTCCGAGCGATCCGCGACGCGCTGAACTGGGGTCGAAGGCCTTGGTCGTCGCCCTCGTGGCCATCTTCCTCTTCGGCATGCTCGGCTTTGCCCTGGCGGTCATCGACGCACAGGGTGAGCAGCCCGCCGAGCCCCCGCCACCATCGCTGCCGGCCATCCCGGCCATCCTCCCGTCCGCTGCCTCATCAGCGCCGGCGGGCCGGTCGGAGCCCCGGGCTGCTGCCGCTCCACGCTTCGGGCTGGTGCTGGCAGAGCTCGAGCCATCGCTGGCCCCGGACCCTTCGGCCGACCCGTCGGCGGAGGCCATGGCCGATGGCACGAACCTCCCGACGCTCTCCCCGCCGGCATCGGCCATGCCCATCGTACCCGTGGCGCGCTTCTGGTCGACGCAACAGGGGATCACCTCGCGGGACGTCCGGCTCGCTCTCAGGACCGGCTCGCTAGGCGCGTACGAGCGCGTCATGGTGGAGGACAGCATCGCCGACGAGCTGGCCCGAGTCCTCGGTATCGAGATCCACCCCGACGTGCGCCGCGGAGACCCCGCGCGCGTCGCCACCCTCGTCAGTCGCGGTGCCCTCGGGCTCCTGAGCGCCACGCACGTCTCTCCCTCCATGCGTCTGCTCGACCTCGACGGCGTGTCGCTGGTGGGCAACGACCGCATCCGCGACGTCGCCGACTGGCCGCTGAGGGTGGTGCTCGAGCAGTCCGAGGACGAGCGCTGGCAGCAGGAACGGACGTGGGTGCTGGTCGCGGGCGGCGACTCGTTCACCGACCGCGGGGTCTACCAGAAGGTCGTGCGGCAGGGCAAGGGGGTCGACTACCCCTTCGACGGCGGCACCGCTCGTGTCACCGGCCACGGCTGCTGCGACCCCGTCTTCAACGCGAACATCGTCCCGCGCTACGTGCTCACCGGGAACAAGGGCATGGTGCGCCGGCTCTTCAAGAACGCCGAGCTGGCCGTCGCCAATCATGAGCAGCCGGTCACCGAGCAGGCTGTGCATCACACCAGCGGCTTGCGCTTCAGCGGCAAGCCCGAGCTGACCAGGATCTTCACCCGCGCCGGCATCGACTACCTCTCGCTGGCCAACAACCACATCAAGGACTACGGCGCGGACGGCATCCAGGACACACGGCGCATCCTGCGCCGGCACGGCATCGCCTTCGGCGGCGCCGGCAAGGACCTGGAGCAGGCCCGCCGCATCAGCTACCTGGCCGCGGGCGACTCGAGCGTCGCCATCATCCCCTGCCTGGGTATCGTGCGTCCGTACTGGGCCGGCACCAACCAGAGCGGCGCCACGCCCTGCCTTGACCGCTATCTCGTGCCCGACATCAAGAAGGCCGCCCGGGAGGCCGACGTGGTCATCGTCTTCCCCCACTGGGGTGTCGAGTACACGCGGCAGCCGCTGCCCTCGATGCGCAAGCATGCCGCGCGCTGGGCGAAGGCCGGCGCCGACCTCATCCTCGGCGCGCACAGCCATGTCGCCGGCGCCATCGAGGACATCGACGGTACGCCCGTGTTGTACTCGCTGGGCAACCTCATCTTCGACCAGCACTGGTCTACCCACACCATGGAGTCGGCGCTGCTGGAGGCGACCTTCCATGGCGACCGGCTCATCGAGATGCGGCTGCGGCCATACATCATCCACGACACCAGCCAGCCCAACCTGCTCGACCCTGCCAGCGGCGAGGGCCGGCGGCTGCTGCTCGAGGTGAAGCGGGCTTCTGCCGACTGGCTCGACTGGTAGCCCGCTCCGCGCTCGCCCAGGTCGGCGCGGGCTGCGTGTCCGCGCCCGTGCCCCGGGGGTGGTGCGTGCCTGACTGTCGGGAGCGTCACCGACACGTCATGGGCGCATCCCTAGGCTGCAGCCCATGGAAGCGCTCCTGCTGCATCCGCTGGTGGTGACATATGGGCTGGGCCTGGCCTCGGCCGCCAGCCCCTGCCTGCTGCCGCTGTACCCGGCCTTCCTGGCCTACCTCACCGGTGCCAGCGGTGCCCAGGCCGGATCGGATGGCGCCCGTCGCGTCTCGGGCTTCCTGGGCCTGGCCGTCCTGGCCGGGCTCATCACCTCCATGCTGCTCATCGGCCTGCTCGTGGTCGCCATCTCCGCACCCATCAGCGCCCTGCTCGGTTTCGCCATCCCCATCATCGACACGCTGCTGATCACGCTCGGGGTGCTGCTGCTCGCAGGCATCAACCCCTTCCTCAAGGCGCCCACCATCAGTGTGCCCGGCGCTCGCGGGCCACTCCCGCAGGCGTACCTCTACGGCATGTTCCTGGGACCCATCGCCTTGCCCTGCGCTGGCCCCTTCCTCATCGCCACGCTGGCCATCTCGGTGGGTGCCAGCGAGACCATCGTGACGATGGGCACGTTCGTGGTCTTCGCGCTCGGCTTCGGCTTGCCGCTGGTGCTGCTCTCGGTGCTGGCGCGAGCGCGACAGGACTCCGTCGTGCGCTTCCTGGCGCGACACCATCGCAAGATCGAGATCGTGTCTGGCGTGCTGCTCATCGGCGCCGGCAGCTGGGACCTGTGGATCAACTGGGACTCGATCCTCATCACCTTCGGCCTCTAGGGCGCTGGGCGCCCCGCGCCGACCACTCCGGCCTCACGGGCGCTCGGCCACAACGAGAGGTCGAGTCCGGGTACCAGCTCGGGCAGCTGGGCCATGTCGCTGGCGTAGCCGTCGAGCAGGGATGCCCGCAAGGACGGTGCCGGCTCGAACTTGGCGCTCGTGGTGGGGTTCACCTCGCTGCCGAAGACCCCCGCCTCGGGCTCGAAGCGGGACAGGCCCAGGAAGTCGTAGGTGCGTGCCAGCTGGGTGGCCGGGTCGGCGCGGCAGGCCTCGTACTGGCCGACCCACACGCGCTCGGCCGGGAAGGCCGCCAGCACGCGCCGTAGCTGTGGGGCATAGAGGCCACGCGCGAATGCACCCTGGATGTCGCGGTCGGTCAACGCCGCGCGCGACGTCGAGAGCTGGTGGGTCAGCCCTGAGCGGAAGCGCTCGATCGGGTCACGCAGCAGGACCAGGATGCGGGTATCTGGCGCCGCACGGGCGATCAGCTCGGGCGTCCAGAAGTCGATGAGGTAGCCGGGGGTCCACTCGCCCGCCACGGCCCCTGCCCGAACCGGGAAATAGCGTCGATAACGCACGATGTCCGCTTCGCCGAAGGGCGCCTCCCAGTGCTGATCGAAGTAGTGCAGCTCTTTCGGCTGGCCGGCTGGGCTGACCACGTCCGGGTGGGCACAGATGAGCCGGTTCCACCACGAGGTGCCTGCCTTCTGCGCGCCCACGCCGACGAAATGGGGCGGGCGGACCTGCCACCCGTCCGGGCAGGGCGGAGGCTCCGGTGGCCCCGGCTGACGCGGACCGAGCCAGCGATACCAGGCGCGTGAGCCGCGCACCGCCAGCCTTCGCGCACGAGAGCGGATGGTCACCGTGGTGCCTTCCACAGGGACAGGTCGAGGTCGGGCAGCATCGCCGCGAGGCGGGCGTTCTCGGGCGCATAGCGTCGCACCAGCTGGTCTTCCTGCCACTCGCTCAACGTCACCTTGGGCCCGGACGACGGGTTGACCCGCCCGCCCAGGTCGAGCTTCGCGGGGATCGCCGGGTCGAGGCCCAGGAAGGCGAACGTGCGCTCGAGCTGCCGGCGCGGATCGGCCACGCACTGCTCGTACTGCAGCACCAGTACCTGCTCGCGCGGGAACGCCCTCCACAGGCGCAGCAGCTGGTCCGCGTAGACGCCGCGGTTGAAGGCGGCGTTGGCGGCAGCACGTGCCGTGGAGCCGACGGTGAAGCGGTTCTCCGCCAGCGTCCGCCCCGAGCGGAAGCGCTCGACCGGATCCCGCAGCAGGACCAGCAGGCGGGCGTCCGGCGCGGCCTGGCGCAGCAGGGCAGGCGTCCAGGCGTCGAGCATGTAGCCGGGCGTCCACTCGCCGGCGAGGTGGCCCGCGGGTCGTGCGAACAGGGCATGGTAGTCCGCCACGTCGCTCTCGCTCAGGCCGTGCACCCAGCGGCTGTCGAAGAAGTGCGCTTCCTTCGGCGTGGTCGGCAGCCGGCTGACGAGGGGGTGGGCATTGATGAGGCTGTCCCACCACGTCGTGCCGGAGCGGGCGGTGCCCACGCCCACGTAGTCGGGCGGCCCGGGCCGCCAACCCGCTGCCTGCGCGGATCGTGAGGCGGCGGGTTCGGGCGGAGTGGCCGGCATCGCGCTGATGATAGGCGGCAGCCGGCGACCGTCTGCCACGGACACAAAGAGACGACCCGCCCCCTCGAGGGGACGGGTCGTCGTGCAGCTCGTGAAGAGTCGCGCCGTCTAGATCTGGCGGCCGATCTCGGAGAGGATGTCGGCGATCTGATCACCCAGGAACAGAAGCGCGGCGATGGCGATGATGGCGATGAGCGCCAGGATCAGCGCGTACTCGGCCAGGCCCTGGCCTTCCTCGTCGCGACGAAGCAGGAAGTCGACCATGTGGATGGTCCTCCTTGTTGGTCTTGGCTCCCCGCCGGAGCGGTTCGCCGGTGAT
>DATHSE010000104.1:0-4871 GCA_035464455.1 Anaerolineae bacterium
AGCGGGATGTAGCCGATGAGGTCGTTCCAGACCGGGATGATGACCTGGCCGATGACCTCGAGGATGCCGCTCCAGAGCTCCGTGAGCATCAGGATCTCCGCTGGGGCTGTGCTGCTGCCGCCATCCTACCGGGCACGCTACAGGTCGCGCGCGCCGTGCAGGATGACCAGCATGCCGAAGCCCATCGAGAGGCCCAGGGCGATCAACAGGATGTAGCCGGCCGGGTCGATGACCGCGTCGCTGCCCAGCAGCTCCTGGGCCAGCAGGTAGATGATGCCGACGATGACAGGGATGGCGCCCAGGATGAGCGCGCCACCGATACCACGCATGCCGTGCCCCCTCACTTGAGCAGGTAGATGGTCAGGAACAGCAGCACCCACACGACGTCGACGAAGTGCCAGTAGTAGTGCACGGCCTCGAACGCCACGTGGTGCCTCTTGGTGAACTGCCCCGCCAGGCCGCGCGAGAGGATGACCCCGAGGCCGATCACGCCGCCGATGACGTGCGCGCCATGGAACCCGGTCAGCGTGTAGAAGAGCGTCCCGTAGATACCGCTGTCGATGCCGAAGTCGTGCTCGGTCAGGAGCAGCACATACTCCCACGCCCATAGCACCAGGAACGCCAGGCCGAGGATGAGCGTCAGGGCGACGGCGCGGTTGAGCCCGGTCCGATCGCCACGCCGGATGCGCATGGTGGCCAATTGCATGGTCAGCGAGCTGGTCAGCAGGATGACGGTCATGATGATGGGCAGGAAGGGGAACTTGAAGGCGTCGATGAACTCAGCGCCTTCGGGCGGGAAGACCGGCAACGTAGCCTTGGCGTTGAAGTAGGCCGCGAACAGCGCTGCGAAGAACATCACCTCGCTGGCGATGAACAGCATCATCCCCAGCAGCGCGGGATCCATGCCACCGCGCCGGGCGTCGTGGCCGAGCTCCTCCTCGTGGACCTGTCGGTCCAGCGCTTCGGTGTTGACCGTCATGACGAAGCCCCCTCGGTCTCCGGCCTTGTGGGCGGCGTGGGTCCGTGCCCCACACCCGGGTACTTCTGGTCGAACCAGGGTCGCTCGGAGCGGATCACCGGGAGCGACTCGCAGTTCCACGGCGCCGGCGGGCTGGTGGTCGCCCACTCCAGCGAGTTGCCGTCCCACGGATCGGATTCGTGCTCCATGGGCTTGCGCAGCGTGACGAAGACGTTCCACAGGAACGGCAGCACGCTGGCGGCGATGAGGAAGGCGCCGATGGTGGAGATGAAGTTGAGCTCGGTCCAGCCGGCGTTGCCCGAGTAGTCCGGGATACGCCGGATCATGCCGTCGAGACCGAGCATGTGCTGTGGGAAGAAGGCCAGGTTGGTGCCCACGAACAGGATCCAGAACTGCACCTTGCCGAGGCGTTCGCTGAGGCGGCGCCCGGCCATCTTGGGGAACCAGTAGAAGAGCGCGGCGAAGATGGCGAACACGGCTCCGGCTACCAGCACGTAGTGGATGTGCGAGACCACCCAGTAGGTGTCCTGCACCATGAAGTCGAAGGGCACGACCGCGAGGAAGGCTCCGTCAAGGCCGCCGATCAGGAAGAGCGCGATGAAGCCGACGGAGTAGAGCATCGGCGTGTCGAAGCGCAGATGACCACCCCACATCGTGGCCAGCCAGTTGAAGAACTTGACGCCCGTGGGGACCGCGATGAGGAAGGTGAAGAAGCTGAAGAAGGGCAGGAAGACCGCGCCGGTCGTGAACATGTGGTGCGCCCACACGGTGAAGCCCAGGGCGCCGATCGCCGCGGTAGCGATGACGAATGCCTTGTAGCCGAACAGCGGCTTGCGGCTGAACACCGGCAGGATCTCACTGATCACGCCGAAGGCCGGCAGGATGAGGATGTAGACCTCCGGGTGGCCGAAGAACCAGAAGATGTGCTGCCACAGGATGGGGCTGCCCCCGGCAGCCGGATCGAAGAAGCCGCCGCCGTAGTTGCGGTCGATGAAGATCATGATCAGCCCGGCCGCGATGACGGGCAGCGAGAACAGCAGCAGCACTGCCGTCACCAGCGTGGTCCAGGTGAACATGGGCATGCGCAGCAGGCCCATGCCGGGCGCGCGCATCTTGAAGATGGTGACGAGGAAGTTGATGGCGCCGAAGATGGAGCTGAAGCCCAGTACCACCAGGCCCAGCAGCAGCAGATCGACGCCGGTGGCCTGCACCCTCACCGAGAGCGGCACATACAGCGTCCAGCCGGTGGGCGCGCCGCCGAAGGCGAAGGCGCTGACGATGAGGATGGCGCCCACCAGCAGCATCCAGAAGGACAGGGCATTGATGCGGGGGAAGGACATGTCGGCCGCACCCAGCTGCAGCGGCACGATGTAATTCGCCAGTCCCGTGGTCATGGGCATCACGAACAGGAAGATCATCATCACCGCGTGCATGCCGAACAGCTGGTTGTAGGTGGCCTCGTCGATCATCTGCAGGCCCGGAACGGCCAGCTCAGTACGGATCCCCAGCGCGAGCACGCCACCGATCATGAAGAAGGTGAAGGCGGTGACCACGTACATCACGCCGATCTTCTTGTGGTCGGTCGTGGTCAGCCACTCGAGGAGGGTGGAGCGGCGGCTCACGTAGGTGCCCGCGTGGGCGCCGGCAGTGCCCATCAGGCGGCCTCCTCGCTCGTCTCATCCTCGGCCCCGGGCTCGGTATCGCCCTCGGGGGCCTCGCCCGTCTCGGCCTCCGCCGTGGTCGGCGCGGCGCCCGACTTCTCCGCCACCCAGGCTTCGTACTCGGCCTGCTCGACCGCGCGGATGGTGAAGAACATGCGTCCGTGGCTCAAGCCGCAGAACTCGGCGCACTGTCCGCCGTACACGCCCGGCTGCTCGATGGTGATCTCGAACTCGTTAGTGCGACCGGGGATGACGTCCCGCTTGAAGAAGAATGCGGGCACGTAGAAGGAATGGATGACGTCCAACGAGTTCAGGCGGAAGCGGATGGGTACATCCACCGGCAGGATGGCCTCCTGCACCACCGGTGCCGGATCCTCGGCCGAGGGCAGCGCGGGGCTGAAGGGGATGACGATGCCGGTTTCGGCGTACTTGTCAGTAACGGGGTCGTATGCCGCAGGGTCCATGTACTTGAAGGTCCAGCCGAACTGGAAGCCTTCGACATCGACCACCACGGCCGGATCTTCGCTGGTGGCCTCGACGTCGATGAGCACCATGGTGGAGCCGATGAAGAGCACGGTGACCACGAGCGCCGGGATGGCGGTCCAGATGATCTCGAGCTTGTTGTGGCCGTGGACCTGCGACGGCAGCCCGGTGTCCTTGTCCCTGCGCCGGAAGCGCCACGCCATGAAGAGCAGCAGCCCCTCGATGAGGATGAAGATGGCGACGGCGATGAGGAAGATGGGCAGGTACAGGCCGGCCGAGGCGATGCCCTCGGTGGTGACCACGTCGTGTGGGAAGCCGATGCCGTTGGCGGTTTCCCCGAAGAGGCTCGGGCCGAGCGAGTCGCTGGTCGGGTTGTTGTTCGGCTGCACTCCGCACGCCGCCAGCAACAGGCCGGCTGCCGGGAGCAGGGCAAGTCTGGCAAGGCGACCGCCCCGGCCGCCGGATGCCTGCATACGCAAGAAGAATCCCCCTGTCGATGTTCCCTTCTCAGGTTCCGGATACTATAGCGGGCGAATGCACATTAGCGTGCGCCGAACCGGGGCCACTTCGAATGGTCGCGGTGCGCACCGAGAGACCCCCCGTCTCGGATCCCGACTCCTCGCGCTGCTGGTAGCCATGGCGGCGCTGCCGCTGGCACCAGCGGTGGCGCATGCCCACGGGCGGGCGCCCATCGAGCCCACGCCGGCGATCCTCGTCGAGGGCTGGACGTTCCTCGTCGATGTGTGGTTGCCGGTCATCCTGATGGCGCTGGTCTACTGGCAGGCGCGCAGCATGGTCAACCAGCGCCATCCCGCCAATCCAGTGCCGCGCTGGCGGCTGTGGTCGTGGCTGGCGGGACTGGGTGCCATCATCCTGGCGCTGGCGTCACCCATCGAGTTCTACGACACCACGCTCTTCTCCGTCCACATGATCCAGCACCTGCTGCTGACGTTCGTGGCAGCGCCGCTGCTGGTGCTGGCCGCACCGATCACGCTGCTGCTGCGCGTCGCCTCGCCGGAGGCGCGCCGCCGCTGGATCCTGCCGGTACTCCAGTCTCGGCCGGTCAGGGTCATCTCGCATCCGCTGGTGGCGTGGGGCGTGTTCGCTGGCGTCATGTACTTCACCCACTTCTCGCCGCTGTTCGACGCAGCCCTCGAGGACTACACGCTGCACCGCCTGGAGCACGCCCTCTTCCTGGGCTCTGCGCTGCTGTTCTGGTGGCCCGTCATCGGCGCCGATCCCAGCCCGCACCGCATGGGCTACGGGGGCCGCATCCTGTACCTCGCGGTGGGTATGCCGCTGTCCTCCTTCCTGGGGCTGGTGATCTACTCTGCGCCGTCCGCGCTCTACGATCACTACGCCACGCTGGCGCGCGACTGGGGCCCAACGCCGCTACAGGACCAGCAATGGGCCGGCGCCATCATGTGGGCCGGGGGTGACGCTGCGTTCGTGCTGGCGCTGCTGCTTACGGTGGCTGCCTGGATACGACACGAGGAGCGGCAGGCCCTGCGCGAGGACGCGCGCTTGGCGCGGCGCAGGACCGCCGAGGGCAGGGCAGCGGCACTTACCCCAGCGGCTGTCGCGGCAGCTCCAGGCCGGGTGGGACCACCAGCGGCAGACGTCCTCTCCGCCACCGCCACCGCCACGGGCGACGCCATGGTCGGCGTCGAGCGCGGAGACTGAGCCCGGAGCCAGCGACGGCGAGTGGCCCGGAGCCAGCGACGGCGAGTGGCCCGAGCCAGCGACGG
>DATHSE010000105.1:0-3639 GCA_035464455.1 Anaerolineae bacterium
CGAACACCTAGCGAGGATGTCGGTACCCACCAGTGGTCGGGCGGAGTCGATGACGGTTCGCTCTTGGGTCGAAATCGCACGGCCCCCGTAGGGCGCGACTGCCAGGCCAAATAGGCCCGCTCGCTAGCCCTCCAGCCCCAGCTCCTGCGGCTCGGCTTCCGGCTCCTCGACCGGCTCGATGAGCTCCGGGCCCTGGTTGCGCACGTTGTTGACGCGCGTGGAGATGGGGTACATGCCTAGGACATCGTCCGGAGGTGGCGCCAGCAGTGACTGCAGGTAGTCACGGTCGTCCAGCGCCGGATCGAGCCAGTCATCCCAGGCCTCGCGCGGCAGGAGCACCGGCATGCGGTCGTGGATGCGCGACATCATGCGGTTGGCCTCGGTGGTGATGACCGCCACCGAGGGCACCCACAGGTCGGTCTCGGGGTCCTTCCACACCGACCAGATGCCGGCCATGGCCAGCACCGCACGCTCGGGCGGGTGGAGGAAGTAGGGCTGCTTGGGCCCGCCGGTGCGGCGCCACTCGTAGAAGCCATCGGAGGGCACGATGCAGCGACGCTTGGCGAACGAGCTGCGGAAGGCGGGGCTGCTGGCGACCGTCTCGGCCCGGGCGTTGATGCGCTTGGCGCCTTCCTTCAGCGACTTCGCGAACGAGGGCACCAGGCCCAAGCGCTGCTGCTCCACCAGCCGACCCTCGTCGGCTCGCTGGGTCACCACCGTCAGCGGTTGCGTGGGTGCCACGTTGTAGCGCGGCTCGGCATCGCGATCGTCGGCCTCGATGGTCGACTCGGCGTCGAAGATGCGCGCCACCTCGGCCGGGTCGGTGGTCTGGGTCATGCGGCCGCACATGCTCGATCAGCTCTCCGCCTGCTCTGCTGTCGGCACGCCCTCCCCGCGGCCGCCCAGCAGGCTCACCACGATGAGCACGATGCCCAGCAAGGCGCCGGCCAACAGCGTGATGTCAGTGCCGCCCACGTTCCACACGACCACGAAGGCGACGAGGCCGATGCCGATGTAGCCGATGGCCCTCGATCGCGATCGCAGCCACTCGCGCACCGAGTCCGGCTCGGCAGCAGCCTCGGCGAGCTCGGCTCGACGCTCGGCCAGGATGGCGATCCCGGCCACGATGAGCGCGACCACGATGAGCGCGAAGGTGAACCAGAGCAGGGAATCGACCGAGCTGTCGACCACGGCTACCACCGCAGGTCCGTTCTCGCCGTCACGCAGCGTGCCGGTTATGTCCTCGATCACGAGGCGGGTGAAGCCACGCCCCAGCAGCAGCGCCACGATGGAGCCGATGGCCAGCCACAGCAGCATGCGCAGGCGGCGCTGGGAGAGCCACAGCGCTAGGGCGATGCAGACGATGGCCAAGGCGATGAGCGCGATCGTGATGACGTCAAAGGCGCGCACGGCGGTCTGCACGCGGTCCAGGCGGTCCGACTCGATGAGCGTGATGGTACCGATGTCATCGGGCAGATCGCGCCCCAGGATGGTCTCCAATCGCGCCACGCGCTCAGGGTCGGGCTCGAAGCCGGAGAGGTCCGGGATCTCCCGGCCCTCGTCGATGAGGCCGGCGTCCTGGAGGCCCACGAGCACACCCTCGATGAGCGGGAAGACATTCAGCGAGATGGTCCCCTCCTGCGACGTCAGGACCTCGCTGTCGCCGCCGCGGATGGCCGTCATGGCGGCTTCGTGCGCCAGCTCGTTGGCCCGGATGAAGGCATCCTGGACAGGCTCCGTGGCCGCGATCTCGGCGACGCGGTCGGTGACCCGGTCTTGCACGGATCTGGTGATGGCACCGGCCAGCAGGCTCATCTCACCCGGCAGGATCTGCGCCACCCTGTCGCTGATGGCCAGTGATTCGGACACGCGGTCGACGAGTCGTTCGCTCGTGGCTGCGATGACCTCCTCGTCCGAAGCCAGGCCGGCGACGATGGTGCCCCAGCCGTCGGAGGTCAGGATCGTCTGGTGCGCCCACAGCGTCACGCCTCCGGCCAGGATGGCGAGACAGGACAGCAGCCAGAAGAGGGCCGCCAGGATGGACCGGCCGGAGGTGCGCCTGGGACCCGGCAAGGGTGCCTCGGCTGTCAGCTCGCCGGTCGTTCCCGGCGCTTTGGGGGGTGCAGGCGGCTCGCCATCGAGCGACGTTGCCTCGGTCCGCTCCTCGGTCATCAGAACCTCCCTCTCCCTGGCCCCGGGCGCACATCATGGCGACCCGTCGAGCCCGGCATCGACCGCTGCGAGTATCCCGCTTCTGGAAGGGCTCCGCAGCCCCAGAGTCCGCTACCGTACGGGAGCAGAGCATCGATGCTGTCGCAGGAGGAAGACCATGGCCAACGAGCCGATCCGCTGGGGACTGCTGGGAACGTCCCGCATCAACGAGAAGCTGATGCGGGGTGCGGCCTTGACCCACGCCGCCGAGGTCGTGGCGGTGGGCAGCCGCTCGGCCGCGACCGGCGAAGCCTATGCGCGGGCCAACGGGATCAGCCGATCCCACGCCTCGTATGAAGCCCTGCTGGCCGATCCCGACGTGGATGCCATCTACATCCCCCTGCCGAACGCGCTGCATCACCCCTGGACGATGCGGGCCATCGAGGCCGGCAAGCACGTCCTGTGCGAGAAGCCCTACACCCGTCATCCCGAGGAGGTCGAGCTCGCCTGGGACGCGGCAGCTGCCGCCGGCGTGGTGCTGATGGAGGCGTTCATGTGGCGCCATACCCCGCAGGCCGCCAAGCTGGTCGAGCTGGCCGGCCAGATCGGTGAGCTGATCCACGTGCGCTCCACCTTCAGCCATCGGCTCAAGGACGAGGCCGACATCCGTGTCTCGGCCGCCCTCGAGGGCGGCTCGCTGATGGACGTGGGCTGCTACTGCATCTCGGGCGCTCGCCTCATCGCCGGTGAGGAGCCGGAGCTGGTCTTCGGCGAGCAGGTCACCACGGCCGACGGGGTCGACCGACGCTTCAGCGGCTACCTGCGCTTCCCCTCCGGCCTGGTGGCCACGTTCCACAGTGGCTTCGACTCGTTCAGCGAATCGCTCGAGGTGACAGGGCGAGACGGGACCGTGCTGCTGCCCGATCCGTGGCACTCGCTCCAGGGGCTGCTGCTGCTCGACGGTGACGAGGTCCGGGTGGAGGCCATCAACCCATACCAGTGCGAGCTGGAGGACATGGCCGCTGCCATCCGGGGCGAGAAGGAGCCCAGGCTGGGGCGGGCTGACGCCATGGGGCAGGCGCGCACCATCGAGGCGCTCTACCGCTCGGCCGAGACGGGGGTGCCGGTCAGCCTGGGCTGACCGCTCGTCCGCTCCGCGATGCGCGACGCCCAGACCACGAAGGCCCAGACGCCTGCACCCGCCCCTTCCACCGCGACGGCCGAGCCGCTTGGGAGGCCCGAGACGCCCGGCCGCTGGCGCGCGTCGCTGCTGGTGCCGCTCGCCATCATCCTCGTGGTGGTCGGCATCATCGGCGGCATCGTCTATCTCTCCCGGCAGGAGCAGGACGCGGGCGGCACCGTGCTGGCGAGTGGCAGCGTGGACAGTGCAACGCTGCCGGTGACGGTGCCGTACCGGGAGATCGGTGGTGCCATCGTCATCGACGTCACGCTCGGGAGCGGCGACCGCAACCTGCCGATGATCCTGGA
>DATHSE010000106.1:0-8194 GCA_035464455.1 Anaerolineae bacterium
GGACTTGCCGCTGCCGTTGGGTCCCACCACGGCCGAGATGCCGGGCCCGAACTCCACCACGGTGCGCTCGGCGAACGCCTTGAAGCCGACCATGCGCAGCTCACGCAGACGGGCCCGGCTCATCGCGACGCGTCGGTGTGGGCACTCGCGGCAGCGTCGGCGGGGGCGCTCGCGGCAGCGGCCTCGAGCTGCAGCAGGGCGGCCTCGGCCGCCCTGGTCTCCGCCGCACGCCGGCTGCGACCCTCGCCCACGCCGCAGAGCTGCCCGTCGATGGTCACCTCCACCACGAAGTGGCGGTCATGGTCCGGCCCTTCGCTGCTGACGATGCGATAGGCCGGGGCGCGGCCGCTGATGGCGAAGGCGCGCTCCTGGAGGCGGCTCTTGGGCGCCTTGAGAGCGTCGAAGGGCAGCGCCGCATCCAGCTCGGTCGCGGCCGCCTCGAGGACGAACCGACGCGCCGCCTCCAAACCCTGGTCGAGGTAGATGGCGGCCACGATGGATTCGAAGAGGCCCGCCAGCACGGAGGAACGGCCACGCTCGCCCGAGTTCTCGGCACCCTGGCCAAGCACGAGGGCATCGCCGATGCCGAGGCGGCGGGCGATGCGGGCAAGGCCGGTGGTGGAGACCACGGCGGCGCGACGCGTGGTGAGGACTCCCTCGGGCTCGTCGCGATGGCGCTTGAACAGCGCCTCCGACATGACCAGCGACAGCACGGCGTCCCCGAGGAACTCGAGTCGCTCGTTCGACTCCGTGTCGTCCTCCGGGTGCTCGTTCACATAGCTACTGTGGACGAGCGCCTCGTTCAGGAGTGAGGGGTCGTCGAATGCCAGCCCAAGCCGAGCTGCCAGGTCGCCGCTGCTCGTAGGCATCGACCCCGGTCGAGGACTACTGGTTGAGGTGCTCGTCGATGTAGTCGACTGCGTCCTGGACGGAGCGGATCCGCTCCGCGTCTTCGTCCGAGATCTCGGTACCGAACTCCTCCTCGAGGCTCATCACGAGCTCGACGAGGTCAAGGGAGTCGGCGTTCAGGTCGTCGACGAACGAAGACTCGGGCTTGACTTCGGCCTCGTCCACACCGAGCTGCTCGACGACGATCTTCTTGAGTCGCTCGTAGGTCGAAGCGGTCACTCTGCTGGTCCCTCCGTATGGCCTGTGGTCACTGTATCGCTCGTGCTCCCGGGACCGGCGGGATGTTCGTCCCGTTCGGCTTGCTCGTGTTCCGCCACGTCTTGTGCGACACGCCCGAGAGCGCCGTTCATGAGCCGCCGGGTGGGCTCTCCGCTGTAGGTTCGAGCGAGCTCGACCCACTCCGATATCGCGACCCGGGCTGGCGTCGTCGGGCAGTGTAGCAGTTCACCCATGCCGCAACGCAGCAGTGCGCGATCGATTCGCGCGAGCTGGACCACGGGGTACGTGGGCGAGACGAGCTCGATGCGGGCGTCGATGGTGTCGCGGTGCGCCACCACCGCCTCCACGATCCGCCGGGCATGCCTTGCCGCGCGCTCGCCGATGTCGCCCTCCGCCAGGCGGCGGGACAGTGCCGAGCTGGCGGTGCGCTGACCGAACTCGGCCTCGAAGATGGCGGCCAGCGCGATCTGACGCCCCTCGCGCTCGGGCTCATGCACGCCACCCCCACCGGACGTGCCCTCGCCCGGCACGCCTTCAGTCATCCTCGACGGTCCGATCCGTCCCCCTCGCGGCGGTCTGTTCGGGATGCAGCGCAGCGGCCTTGCGCTGGGCGGTCGACTTGTCCACGCCCTCCGAAGCCAGCGTGGCCATGATGCTCTGTGGGATGTCGGCACGGGCGGCCGCGGCGGTCACCTCCACGGCGTAGCCGATCATGCGCCGCTTGGCGCTGCCGTGAGTGATGAGCACGGTGCCGTTGACACCGAGCAGGGGCGAGCCGCCCAGCTTCTCGTAGTCGAACCGCTGCCGCATGCGCCTGATGCCGGGGCGCATGAAGAGGTAGCCCAGCGGCCCCCACGGCGGGCGCCTGAACTCGGTCCGCAGCATGTCGAAGATGACGGTCGAGAGCCCCTCGAAGAACTTCATCACCACGTTCCCCACCGAGGCGTCGCAGACCACGACGTCGGCGGGATGATGGGGTACGTCACGACCCTCCACGTTGCCGATGAAGTTGAGATGGCCGTCCTTCAGCAGCGCGGTCGCATCCTGCACCCGCGTCTCGCCCTTGCCCTCCTCGCCACCGATGGAGAGCAGCGCCACGGTGGGGTTCCTGACGCCCAGCACGCGCTCGCTGAAGAGCGAGCCCATGTGGGCGTACTGGGCCAGGTTGACCCCTGTCGACTCGGTGGTGGCGCCGATGTCGAGCAAGGTTAGCGGACCGGTCTCGGTGATCATCTGCACCGCCAGCGCCGGGCGATCGACGCCCGGCAGCCGCTTCAGGTTGAGGATGGCACTGGCCACCCCCGCCCCGGTGTGGCCGGCGGTGACGACCGCATCGGCCTCGCCGTCGCGCACGAGCCGCATGGCCACGTTGATGCTGGCATCCCGCTTGCGGCGCACGGCGACCGCGGGGGCCTCGCCCATCTCCACCAGCTGCGACGCCTGCACGATGCGCACATGCGCCGGCAGCGGCTCGTCGATGAAGGCCGTGATGCGTGCCTCGTCGCCCACGAGGATGACCTCCACATCGCTGTGCAGCCGGGCCCAGTCGACGGCGCCACGCACCACCTCCTCGGGTGCGTGGTCACCACCCATGGCATCGACGGCTACGCGCGGGCGCTCCAGCTGGCCGTCCCGACTGCCCCGGTTGAGGGATGTCACGTCCATGTCAGGCTTGCCCGCCGGCGGGCTTGCTGGTCAGGCTCAGGCGTTCTGGTCGGGCGACTTCTTGCCGCGGAGCTTCACCGCCTCGCGGCCACCGTACCAACCACAGTTGGGGCAGGCGTGATGTGGGCGCTTGGGCTGGTGACAGTGCGAGCACTCTTCCAGGCTGGGGACGGAGAGCGCGTGGTGTGAGCGTCGTTCGCGCTTGCGGGTGCTCGAGACACGTCGCTTGGGGACTCCCATCGGTTACCTCTATTCCTTCGTTCGTGGTTGATGCTGCTGCTGTGGACGGCCCTGGCGCAGCTGGTCGCGGAAGCCGGCCAGGCTGGCCAGGCGTGGGTCGACGTCCTCGACCGGGTGCGCATGGCCGGGAGCGTCGGTGAGGTCGACACCGCAGACCTCGCACAGGCCGGGGCAGTCCGGGCGGCAGAGTGGCGCGATGGGCTCCACGAGGGAGATGGCATCGCCGATGGCCGGCTCGAGGTCGAGCTCGTGATATGCGGACAGGCGCAGACCGTCGGGCTCGGACGACAGGTCCAACGGCACGCCGCTGTCAAGGTCGATCGACGGCAGCGCCTCCTCCTCGAGGTCGATGGAGACGCGGGCCTGCGCCGGGCGCAGGCAGCGCGAGCAGCCCTCCGCCAGCGTGGTCTCAAGGTGCCCCTGCACGAGGATGCTGCGACCGGAGTGCGTCAGCCGGACGTCGCCGATGACGGGGGCAGCCAGCTCGAGGCCCTCGGCGAGCGGCAGCGCGGGCAGCTCGATGTGGTGGCGTTCGCTGCTGCCCGGTGCCGAGCGCAGCAGGTCGGCGACGTTATAGCTGGGCATGCGTCCGCTCGTCGGTCGCGGACTCGGCAGCGGCCCCGCCCGGATCGCTGCCGTCGGCGGGATAGCGCTCGTCCAGCGCAGAGAGGCCGCGGCGGATCGACTGCAGTGCCTTGACCACCTCGCCCTCGAGCTTCACCAGGACGTTGGCAGCGTACGCGTCAGCGCCCTGCTGGATCTCCCGTGCCTCGCCCCGCGCCTCCTCGATGATCTCCTCGGAGCGCTCCTCGGCAGCACGCGTCAGCTCGCGCTCCTCGATGAGGAAGGCGGCCTGCTCCTGGGCCCGCGCGATGATGCGCTCGGCCTCGTCCTGGGCGCGTTCGACGAGTCGCGACGACTCCTCGTTGATGCGCTTGGCCTGGCGGACCTCTTCGGGCACGGCCACACGCAGCTGCTCGATCAGGTCGGTGGCGGCTACCTTGTCGACCATCACGGCATTGGTGCCCGGGAATCGGCGACCCTGCTCGATGAGGGCGTCGAGTCGCTCGATGAGAAACATGAGGTCTATGGCACGGACTCCTGCTGGGCAGCGACAGACGACGGGGCATTGTAGCCCAACTCCCCTGCCCTACTACTCTAGCGGACCCATCGCCAGCGCCGCAGTGCCGGGCTCAGCCGAGCCGATGCAGTGCCAGTCGCCGGGCCACGCTCTGGGGAACCATGGCGCTGACGTCACCGCCGAAGGCGGCGATCTCGCGCACCAGGCTCGAGCTGAGGTACGAGTGCTCGACGCCGGTCATGAAGAAGACGGTGTCGACGCTGGGCGCCAGCTTGCGATTGAGATGGGCGATCGCCAGCTCGTTCTCGAAGTCCGAAAGCGCCCGCAGGCCGCGCACGATGGAGCTGGCGCCGCGAGCCAGGGCCAGGTCGACGGTCAGGCCCTCGAAGGTGACGACCTCGGTCTCGCTCGCGGCCGTGGCGCCCAGCACCTCGGCGATGGCGTCCCGGATCATCTGGGCGCGCTCGTCGGCCTCCAGGCTCGGCGCCTTGCGCGTGTTGATGAGGACGGCGACGACGAGCTGGTCGAAGACATCGCGGGCGCGGGCGATGACGTCGAGGTGGCCGTACGTGATGGGGTCGAAGGACCCGGGATAGACGGCCAGGCGCATCAGCTTCCTCCTGCAGCGAGCTCAGGGCTCCTGACGATACACGCTCAGGGCGGTCTCGCCGAAGCGACGCAGGCGCACCCGCCTCAACGTACCGCAGCGATCGGGCGGCGCGTCCCTCCAGAAGTGCTTGGCCACCACGACGGCCGCCCCGTCCAGCCAATCGCCGGCGGGATCGCCGAGACGCTCGAGGGCGGCGAGCAGGTCGGCTGTCTGCTGGTAGGGCGGATCGAGCACGACGCAGCCGAACGGAGCCTCGGGAGCGTCGGCGCGGCGGGCGAGGAAGGCAGACACGTCACGCCGCACGATGCGCGCGCCCCGCGCCAGGTCGGTGCGCTCGAGGTTGCGGCCGATGACGGCAGCCGCCCGACCATCCTTCTCCACCAGCACGGCTGCCGGCGCGCCCCGGCTGAGAGCCTCGATGCCGGCGGCACCGGAACCGGCGAACAGGTCGAGCATGGGCCGGTCCCAGGCGTCCTCGCGCTCCGCTTCGAGCATGGAGAACAGTGCCTGCTTGACCTTGTCGGGCAAGGGGCGCGTACCGGGTCCGGGGGCCTCGAGCCGCAGCCCGCCGGCGCTCCCGGTCACGACCCGGCCGGCCTCAGGCACCGACGCCCTCCTCGTCGCTGCCCTCGCCGGCGGCGATGTCGGCCAGCCAGCCGGACGCCAGCACGCCTCCGAAGGCGGCGTGCTCGGGCCGCAGCCGTCCGTGTGCGTCGACCATCGCCTCGGCCTTCCTGCGACAGCGCAGCGCGAGCTGCTGGTCCGCCTCGTCGGCGAGGCGAGCCAGGCGCATGCGCGGGAGCCCGCTCTGGCTCAGCCCGAGCACATCACCTTCCCCGCGCAGCCGCCAGTCCTGCTCGGCCAGGACGAAGCCATCGTCCGAGTCGTGGATGGCCTTGAGCCGCGCACGCGCCACGGTGTCCTCGCTGATGTCGGCGACCAGGACGCAGTAGGAGGCGGCAGTCCCACGCCCCACGCGGCCGCGCAGCTGGTGCAGCTGCGAGAGCCCGAAGCGATCGGCGTCGAGCACGATCATCATCGTGGCTTCGGGTACATCCACGCCGACCTCCAGGACGGTGGTGCCCACCAGCACGTCCAGCTCCCCATCGCGGAAGCGCGTCATCTCGGCATCACGCGCGTCGGCGCGCATGCGCCCGTGCACCAGGCCGATGCGAAGGCGGGGCAGCTGCGCTCGCAGGCGTGCCGCCACCTCCTCGGCCCCGCGGGCCTCGCTGTAGCCGTCGGTGGCGGGGAGCGAGGGTGGCAGCTCCAGCTCGTCATCGTCCGAGCCCTGTGGCTCGATATGGGGCACCACCACGAAGACCCGGTGGCCGGCTGCGGCCTCCTTCTCGACCTGGCCCCACGTGCCGGCCAGGGCGTGCGGGGCCTTGACCCCGGTGATGATGCGAGGACGCCCGGCGGGCGCCGCTCGCAGGTCCGAGACGTCCAGGTCGGCGTAGAGCACCTGGCCCAGCGTGCGCGGGATGGGGGTGGCGGTCATCAGCAGCACGTGCGGCGCCTCGCCCTTGGCGGCCAGGGCTTCGCGCTGAGCGACACCGAAACGGTGCTGCTCATCGACCACGACGAGGTCGAGTCGCGCGTACGAGACCGATCCCTGCAGCAGCGCATGGGTGCCGACCACGACCTGCGCCTGCCCTGCCGCGATGGCCTCCACGGCCGAGCGGCGACCGGGCCCGCTGAGCGACCCGGTCAGCAGCGTCACCGGAAGGTCGGCATCGTGCAGCAGATCGCTGATGGTCTCAGCCAGCTGCCGCGCCAGCAGGTCGGTGGGCGCCAGGAGCGCGCCCTGGCCACCGGCACGTGCGGCCAGGGCAAGGGCATAGGCCGCCACCGCGGTCTTGCCCGAGCCCACGTCACCCTGGAGGAGGCGAAGCATCGGCACGCTCCTGGCGATGTCCTCGCGGATGGCGGCCATGGCCGCGAGCTGGTCGGCGGTGAGGTCCACGTCGCGCCCCACGCGACGCACGAGGCCGGCGCTGATGGCGGCCCGCAGGGCCGCGTCATCGGCGTCGCGGACCGTGATGACCGACCGGCGCTCGTCCCGACGCTGTCGCCGGCGCTGCACCATGCCCACCTGCAGGGCCAGCAGCTCATCGTGGGCCAGGCGCCGCACGGCAGCGTCGCGCTGCTCGAAGTCGTCGGGGAAGTGGGCCGCGGTGATGGCGTCGCGGATGGACGGGCCGGCATCGCGTAGCTCCGGCGGGAGGTACTCGAGCAGGTCCTCGCCGAAGGCATCCAGGCCGGCCCGGATGGCGGCGCGCAGCGTCCTGGCGGTGACACCGGCGGTCAGCCGGTACACCGGCACGATGCGCCCGGCGTGCAGCAGGTCGCCGCCGTCGTCGCGCTGGAACTCCGGGTTGTCGATCTGCGGTCGGAAACGGAAGTGCTTGAGCCTGCCGCTGACGACCAGCCGATCACCTTCCTTGAGCTGACGCTCGATGTAGCGTCGTCCGAACCAGACCACGTCCACGCTGTGGAAGCCGTCGCGCAGGACCGCGGTGGTGCGCGGCACGTTGCGCCGGAACGTGCGCTCCACGCGGATCGACTCGATGCTCGCCCGCAGCGTGACCGGGGTGCCCGTCTCGAGGTCCACGAGCCGTGCGATGGGGGTGAACTCACGCAGGTCCTCGTAGCGACGGGGGAAGGTCGTCAGCAGCTGACCCACGGTGCTGATGCCCATGCGGCGGCCATGTCGCCGCAGCACCGAGGCGCCGGGCAGACCGGAGGCCCCGATGGCTGTCTCGAGCCCGTGGGCGGCCGGACCCGCGTCTCGGCTGGCCCGTGCCACTCGCTATTCGACCGCCACGAGGAGATGGTCGTGCAGCTGGCCACCCTCGATGACCTCGACCTCCGCCGACCAGCCGGCCAGTCCGATGCGTTCACACAACGCCCGACGCTGGCCCGGGCCCTCACTGCTGCCGCAGTAGATGGTCACCAGCTCGAAGTCCTCGTAGTGCCCCAGCGCCTGCAAGGTCACGGCTTCCACGTCCGCGCCGATGGCGAGCACGTCACGGGCGGCGTCGAGCGCCATGACCTGGCCCTGCCTGACCGTCCTGCCGTCGACCACCGAATCCTTGGCGGCGGTGATGACGGTGAAGGAGCGCAGCGCGGATGACTCCATCGCCATGCGCTCCACGTTGGCGGCGAGCGGAGCGGCAGGGTCGAAGGCGACCGCCGCGGCGATCCCCTCGGCTGCGTTGCGCGTGGGGATGACCTCGACCTCGACGAGCGGCGTCAGCATGGCGGCCTGACCGGCGGCAAGCACCGCGTCACGATCGTTGGGCAGCACGATGACCGCACCCGAGCCGACCGCGAGGATGCCCTCGGCGATCTCGCCCACCGAGGGACGCGTGCCGTGAGCAGGCGTGACGATGTGGGCTCCGAGCGACTGCAGCACGCGCGCCAGCCCCGGCGCCCGCGTCACCGCCACCAGGGCGATGGCCGGCGCC
>DATHSE010000107.1:0-3554 GCA_035464455.1 Anaerolineae bacterium
CCCGACCCGGATGCCGCCCGCCTGGCCGATTCGGTGGAGACCGCCCTGCGCCTGGGGGAGGGGACCATGCTGGTCGCCCCGGCCGACGATGGTGCCTTCGAGGAGCAGCGCTACAGCGAGCGCTACAGCTGCGCCTACGACGGCACCACCATCGATGAGCTGGAGCCGCGATCGTTCTCCTTCAACTCCCCGCACGGCGCCTGCCCCGCCTGCACCGGCCTGGGCATCCGCCTTGAGTTCGCCGTGGACCGCATCATCCCCGACCGCAGCAAGTCCATCCCCGACGGCGCCATGGCCCCCTGGCGGACGGTGCCGACCGAGCTGTCGTGGCGGCTCAAGACGACCAAGGCCATCATGGACGCCCACGGCTGGGACTACCGGGCGCCGGTCAGGGACCTGCCCGAGGATGCCCTGCACTACCTGCTGTTCGCCCGCAAGAGCGAGAAGGTGGAGGTGCGCTACCGGCACGAGCGCGGCGAGAACTCGTATGTGGCCACCTTCGAGGGCGTCGTCACCAACCTCGAGCGACGCTATCGCGAGACCGAATCGGAGTACATCCGCACCGAGCTCGAGAAGTACATGGTCGAGCGCCCCTGTCCCACCTGTGCGGGCAGGCGGCTCAAGCCCGAGGCGCTGGGCGTGACCATCGACGAGCGCAACATCAGCGACGTCGCGGCCATGTCCGTGGGTGACGCGCTCGCCTGGGTGGAGGATCTGCCGCGCGTGCTCAGCGAGCGCGAGATGGCCATCGCACGGATGGTCAACAAGGAGGTCGGCGAGCGCCTCGGCTTCCTCGCCGATGTGGGCCTTGACTACCTCACCATCGACCGCACAAGCGCCACGCTCTCCGGCGGCGAGGCGCAGCGCATCCGGCTGGCGACGCAGATCGGCTCCAGCCTGGTGGGCGTGCTCTACATCCTCGACGAGCCCACCATCGGCCTGCACCAGAAGGACAACGCCAAGCTCATCGCCACGCTGCTGCGGCTGCGGGACATCGGCAACACGCTCATCGTCGTCGAGCACGACGAGGAGACCATCCGCGTGGCCGACTGGGTGGTGGACATCGGACCGGCTGCCGGCGAGCACGGCGGCGAGGTCATCGCCAGCGGTCCACTGGCCGAGGTGCTGGCCGAGGCGCGCTCGGTGACCGGCGCCTTCCTGCGAGGGGAGCGCTCGGTCCCGGTGCCGGCGCAGCGGCGCGAGGGCAACGGCAAGGCGCTGCTGCTGCGGGGTGCGCGCGAGCACAACCTCAAGGACCTCGACGTGCGCTTCCCCCTGGGCACCTTCACCGCCGTGACCGGCGTCTCCGGCTCGGGCAAGTCCACGCTCGTCACCGACGTGCTCTACCAGGCCCTCGCTCGCAGCGTCAGCGGCGCGCGCGTCGAGCCGGGCGCGCACGACGCCCTCGAGGGGACCGACGCGGTGGACAAGATCGTCGACATCGACCAGAGCCCCATCGGCCGCACGCCGCGCTCCAACCCCGCCACCTATACCGGCCTCTTCGGGCCCATCCGCGAGCTCTTCGCCGGCGTGCCGGAATCACGCGTGCGCGGCTACGGTCCGGGCCGCTTCAGCTTCAACGTCAAGGGCGGGCGCTGCGAGAACTGCAAGGGCGACGGCATCCTCAAGATCGAGATGCAGTTCCTGCCCGATGTCTACGTGACCTGCGAGGTCTGCGCGGGCCGGCGCTACAACCGCGAGGCGCTCGAGATCCACTACCGCGGCCACTCCATCGCCGACGTCCTGCAGATGACCGCCGAGGAAGCGCTGGAGGTCTTCAGCGCCGTGCCCAAGGTGCGCAACAAGCTGGCCACGCTGGTCGACGTGGGCCTGGGCTACATCCGCCTGGGCCAGCCGGCCACGACGCTGTCGGGTGGCGAGGCGCAGCGGGTGAAGCTGGCCACCGAGCTGTCGCGGCGAGCCACGGGGCGCACGGTCTACATCCTCGACGAGCCCACCACGGGGCTGCATTTCGCCGACGTCGAGAAGCTGCTGCAGGTGCTCCATCGCCTCGTCGACACCGGCAACTCGGTCATCGTCATCGAGCACAACCTCGACGTCATCAAGACCGCCGACTGGATCATCGACCTTGGCCCCGAAGGTGGCGATCGCGGCGGCCGCATCATCGCCGAGGGCACACCCGAGCAGGTGGCCGCGATCGCAGGGTCCGCCACCGGCGAGTACCTCGCGCACGTGCTCAGGGGTGAGCCGGTGGTGCCGCTCTCCAACGTCGAGTTCCGCGCCGCGACCAACGGGCGCAGCGACGGGGGGCCGAAGCGCACGCGCACACGAGCGCAGAGTGCTGCAAGATGAGCGCTGCAAGATGAGCGAGGAGTCCGTCACGGCGCCGAGGGGCTCGGCGCGACACCCGAGGAGCACGGTATGAGCGCACGCATGATCGAGATCGAACGCATCGTGGATGCGCCGCCCGAGCGGGTCTACCGCATGTGGTCGGACCCCGAGAGCATCCGGCAGTGGCTCTCCTACGAGGTCCAGGGCTCGCTGATGCCGGGCGCGCGCTCGGTGCTGGTGTTCCCGCGCCATCGCATCGAGATCGACGTGCTGCGGGCCGAGCCCGACACGCAGTTCGCCTTCCGCTGGACCCACCCGCAGCCCGGCGGCGTGGCCACGGAGGTCACGGTGTCGATCCAGCACAAGGGCTACGGCTCGCTGGTGACCCTGCAGGACGGCCCCTACGACACCGACGATGAGGCCGTGCTCGACGAGTACGCTCGCGCCATCGAGATCTGGTCGGGTGCGCTGGTGCAGCTGCGAGCCGTGGTCGACTACTCGATCGACTTGCGCAAGGAGCGCTGAGCCGCAAGGAGCGCGAGGCGCTAGGCGGGGCCGAGCCGCTGCGAGCGCCGAGCCGCTACGCGGCCGCCTCCTGCAGGATGGCCAGGAGCTCGTCGGGCCCGTGGAAGCCGAACGTCTGGGTCGCGACCACGCCGTTTGCATCCAGCACGATCAAGGGGGTCGAGGGTGCCGACAGGATCTGCGATCCGAATTCGTCGCTCAGGGCGCGCGACAGCTCCCGCGGCGACTGCACGAAGGTCCACTCGTAGTCGTTGCGCTCGGCATACCGGACCAGTGCGTCGGGATCCTCGCCGGGGTCGATGCCGAGGCTGATGAAGCGAACGCCAGCGGCCTGGATGTCGTCGTAGGCCCGCTTCACGTTGTCCTGCTGCGCCTTGCAGTTGCTGCACCAGATGGCCATGGGCTCGATGGCTACCACCTCGCCGCCAAGGCTGCCCAGGGTGCACGGCTCCCCGGTCTCGGCGTCGGTCAGCTCGATGTCCAGCCAGGACGCAGCCGCGTCGGTGGGATCGACGGATGCCGTGGCTGGTTCCGCGGATGCCACGGCTGGTTCCGCGGACGCCAATGCTGGTTCCGCGGATGCCACGGCGGCAGCCCCAGGCTCATCGCTGCCGGCTGGTGCGACGCCGACATCGGAGCCGATGGTGCTGCAGGCAGCGAGGATGAACGGTGCCGCGATGAGCAGCGCCAGGCTGCGGCGTATCGGCGGAGAGATGGTGCTCACGAGTTCCTCCGGG
>DATHSE010000108.1:0-10993 GCA_035464455.1 Anaerolineae bacterium
CCGCGCCCCTCGGCTATACTGGCGAGGAGTTGGCGTTGCAGCGCGAGGGGCCACTCGCCGACGCTACCGCAGCCGTGGAAAACCGCATCCTATCGACCTACTTCGATGAGCGTTCTGGCTCCTGCCGTGGGAGCCGTCATCGCCGCCATCCTGGAGTCGAGCGTGTTGACCCACCTTCAGGTGGGCGGCATCAAGCCCGACCTCGTCTTCGCTGTGGGCGTCGCGGTGGCGATGGTGCTCGGCTTCGAGAGCGGGATCACCTGGGCCTTCGTTGGAGGCGTCGCACTGGATCTGCTGCTCCCGGGCCGCGCCCTTGGCTCGTCGGCGCTCGCGCTGGTGCTGGTCGCTGCGATGGCACTCGTGGTGGCGCGTGCGCTGTGGCCGCCTCGCCTGGCCTTCGTCAGCATCACCGCCTTCGTCCTTACCTTCGCCTACCAAGCGATGCTGCTGGCCCTGCTGGCGGTGACGGCGGCTGTCGCGATCAGTGGCTGGTCATTTCCCGAGGTGGTCGCCAGCGGAGCCCTGAACGCGGCCACGGCCCTGGTCGCCGCAGTCGTCGTGCGGGCACTCGACCTGCGCTTCGGCGAACCAGAGCGACTGGCGTGGTGAGCACATGACCGCAGACCCCGCGCGTCTGGGCGAGGAGATGGCGGCGCAGCGCGACCTCGCGCCGCGCTTCGTCGCCTTCGGCGTAGCCATCGTGCTGGCTGTGACCGGGCTTGGTCTGCGCCTGTTCCAGCTCCAGGTAGCCGAGGGCTCGAGCTATCAGGCCTACGCCGAGCAACCGCTGGCGATCGAGCGGCCGGTGCCTGTCGCGCGCGGGCTGCTGTACGACCGGCGTGGCCGACTGCTGGTGGAGAACGTGCCCACGTTCGTGCTCCGCATCCTGCCCGCCGAGATGCCGTTCGAGGTGCGGCCCGACGTGGCCGAGCGTATCTCCCGGCTCACCGACATCCCCGCACGCAAGATCATCGAGCGGCTTGATGCCCGCACCGGCTCACAGTACGAGCCCGTGCGCATCACTGATGTCTCGACCGAGACGGCGCGCGTCATCGCGGAGGATCCGCGCCTGTTCCCCGGGGTCCAGGTCGACCTGGAGCCCCGTCGCCAGTACTTGCAGGGCAAGCTCATGTCGCACCTGCTGGGCTGGACCGGGCGCATCTCCGGGCCCGAGTATCAGCGCCTGAAGGACGAGGGCTACTACCCCGAGGATCTGCTGGGCAAGGCCGGTCTGGAAGCCACGTACGAGGACGTCCTGCGCGGGACCTACGGCCTTGAGCTGGTCGACCTGGATCGCCAGGGGCTCGAGGTGCGCGCGCCCGATCTCCTGCGCGAGCCTATCCCGGGCCGGTCGCTGGAGTTGACCATCGACAGCAAGGCCCAGCGGAACGGCGAGAAGGCGCTCAAGTGGGCCATGGACCGCGTCGGCATCAAGCGCGGCACGCTCATCGCCATGAACCCGCAGAACGGCGAGGTCCTGGCGCTGGTGTCACTGCCCGGCTATGACAACAACCGGTTCGCCCAGGGCATCTCCACCTCCGAGTATCGCCGCCTGTTGAAGGACCCGGCCAAGCCCATGCTCAACGTGGCCATCAACGAGCAGTACCCGCCGGGTTCCACCTACAAGCTCGTCACCGGCGCCGGGGCGTTGGCCGACGGCAAGATCAGCCCCACCTCGCGGATCAAGACCGAGCCATTCATCGAGATCGGCGAGTGGCGCTACTGGGACTGGAACAAGCAAGGCTGGGGTCCGCTCGACATCTTCGACGGCTTCGGCCATTCCAGTGACACCTTCTTCTACAAGGTGTCGGGCATGCTCGGCATCGATCGCCTGGCCTATTGGGCGCGCCAGTTCGGGTTCGGCAAGCCCACTGGCATCGACCTGCCCGCTGAAGCCGCGGGCATCGTGCCCACCAACGAGTGGAAGGAGCGCACGCTCAACGAGCAGTACTTCACCGGGGAGCTGTACCAGGCGGGCATCGGCCAGGGCTACAACATGAGCACGCCCCTGCAGGTGCTCAACGCCTACGCCGCCATGGCCAATGGCGGCACGCTCTACAAGCCGCAGCTGGTGCGGAAGATCCTCGATGCCGAGGGCAACGTCCTCGAGCGCGTACCGCCCGAGGTCATCCGCGAGCTCGACATCGACAAGTCCGTGCTGCGTACCATGCGAGTGGCGTCACGCCGCGTCGTCACCATCCGTCACACCTACAACCTCGTAGACCTGCCCATCGTGGTAGCCGGCAAGTCCGGCACCTCCGAGTTCGGCGTCCGCGACAGCCAGGGCCGGCTGCCGTTCAGCAACTGGTTCGTCGCATTCGTGCCGAAGGACCCACGCAAGACGGAGGCCGACCCCACCGGCCTGGCCGCCGTGCGAAGGGAGGATTCCGACCTGGTGGTGCTGGCCTATCTCGACGACACGCGCACCAAGGGCAACGCGGCCACCGAGGTGGTGAAGTACTACCTGCAGCTCCACTATGGGCTCAAGACCGACCTTCGCCAGGGTTGGGTCCTCGAGCGTGGCAACTTCTACAACCTCAACAGCTGATGAGCACACTGCGGCTGGAGCCGGCTCGCGTCGGGACGCTGACGGCACGGGAAGGGGAGGGCCGCTGGTACGGCTTCGATCTGCAGCTCGCCATCTTCGCGCTCTCGCTCACCGTGATCGGCCTGCTGATGGCGTTCACCAACTCCGCCGACGACCCCTTGCGCGCTGGGTCCATCTTCACCCGGGGGCTGACGTGGCTCGCGCTGGCAGCGATCGTCTTCGTCGCCTCCGCCGCTGCCGACCACCACTGGCTGCGTACGTTCGTGTGGCCGATCTATGGCACCGGCATCGCCCTGCTCTTGCTCACCCTTTTCATCGGCAGCGGCACCGGGGGCGTATCGCGCTGGGTTTCCATCTTCGGCCTTCAGTTCCAGTTCTCGGAAGTCAGCAAGATCCTGCTGGCGGTGGTGCTGGCGCATTACCTGGCTACGCGCAGCGCAAGGCTCGGCAGCGTCCGCACGTTCGTCGGTGCCGGCTTGGTGGTCCTGCCCATGCTTGGGCTCGTGCTCGTCCAGCCGGACCTCGGCACCTCGCTCGTATTCGCCGCCATCCTGCTGGGTGCCCTGTTCATGTCCGGGGCCAGCCTGCGCTGGTTGACGGCCATGGTGCTGGGGGTGCTGGCGATGGTGCCGCTGGCGTGGCAGGTGCTGCTGCGCGACTACCAGAAGCAGCGGCTGATCTCGTTCCTGGACCCCGCCGCCGACCCGCTGGGCTCGGGCTACCAGCTGCAACAGTCGCAGATCACCGTGAGCTCGGGCGGCCTCTTCGGGCGCGGCCTGACCAATGGGCTGGCCGGCGAGAACCTGCCCGTGGGCTCGACCGACTTCGTCTTCGCGCGTGTGGGTGAGGAGCTCGGCTTCCTGGGCGGCGCGGTCGTGCTGACACTCTTCGCGCTGCTCATCTGGCGCGTGCTGCACGTCGGCTGGCGCTCGGGAGATACGTTCACGCTGGCCTTCTCCGGAGGCATCGCCGGGATGCTGCTGTTCCAGATGATCGTGAACATCGGCATGGTGCTTGGCGTGATGCCCGTCACCGGCATCCCTCTGCCATTCGTGACCCATGGCGGCGCCTCGCTCATCAGCGCAGCTCTGGGCCTGGGCATCCTGGAATCCCTGGCGATGCGTCGTTCGCGCTCCACCTGAGCCGAACGGCCTGGCCGCATGGCCCGTAACGAGGAGCCGGAGCGCATGAGCCGCCGGCGGACGGAGGACACTACGCTCTAGCCGTATGCCCCTTCTCCCAGACATCCCGTCTCCTGGTGGGCTGGTGTTCTCCTCCGGCGGCGGTGCCGAAGGTGCCGCCTTCGCCGACGCGCTGTTCAGCCTGTTCGTCCTGTTCCTTGCCGCCAAGGCCGGCGAGGAGATCTTCCGGCGCATCAAACAGCCCGGGGTCATCGGCGAGCTGCTGGGCGGGTTCATCGTCGGCCCCTTCGCGCTGGGACTGGCGCACGTGTCCATCACTGCGGAGGTGTTCGCGGAGCTCGGCGTGGTCATCCTCCTATTCACCGTGGGCCTGGAGGTGCGCATCGATGACCTGCTGGCGGTCGGCCCGATGGCCCTCGCGGTGGGCACCATCGGCTTCATCCTGCCCATCATCGCCGGGCTGGGCATCGGGCTGGCCATCGGCGAGGACGTGCTGCCGGCAATGCTCATCGGCCTTGCCCTCGCCGCCACCAGCATCGGCATCACCAGCCGCGTGCTGGCCGAGATGGGGGTGCTGGACCGGGCCTTCGCGCGCGTCATCCTCGGCGCGGCTATCGTGGACGACATCCTGGCGCTCCTCGCCATCGGCCTCCTCTCGGGCTTTGCCGAGGGCAGCCTGGGAGCTGAGACGCTGGTGACGCTGGTGGCCGGCCTGGCCTTCGTCGGCATCGGCCTGGCTCTCGCCCCGCTCGGCCGTCGCCTCCCGCGCAGGCTCTTCGTCTGGCCCAAGTTCGCCGACACGCCCGTCGTGCCCGTCTTCATCGTCATGTTCGCAGGCGCGCTGCTGGCCCAGTTCGTAGGCCTGGCAGCCATCATCGGTGCTTTCGTCGTTGGCCTGATGATCGCCGAGACCCCGGTGCGGGAAGAGGTGGAGCACGGCTTCCGGCCGCTCCTGGGCATCTTCGCGCCCTTCTTCTTCGCTGTCACCGGCGCCAACATCGACCTGAGCGCGCTGCGCAACCCTGAGTTGCTCGTCATCGTGCTGGTACTGGCGGCCATGGGTGTGCTGACCAAGCTGGCGGGTGGCTTCATCGGCTCCGTCCGGCTGGGCAAGTGGAACGCCATCGTGGTGGGCGTGGGTATGAGCCCGCGAGGGGAGGTCGGGATCGTCGTCGCCGCGCTTGGTCTCACACTGGGGCTCATCAACCGCGAGATCTACTCCGTGCTGCTGGCGGCCGTCATCCTCACGACCCTGGTGGCCCCGGTGATGCTGCAATGGGCCATCCCCAAGGCACCGCGGGACGAGCGACACCAGGGCGGGGAGGCCGACGCCAGCGCTGCCTAGTCCCGCTCCCGCCCGAGGGCCGAGCTACGGCCGCCGTCGCAGCAGCAGGTCGAGCTCGCGCTTGTAGTTGCGCCCCATGGTGGTGCGTGAGAGCCACTCGAGGTAATCGTGGTCATAGCGGCCCACCTGGTTGAGCGTCCAGCCGCGGTAACGGCCGAAGGTGAGCGGGTGGCCAGCCGGAGGCGGGTTGGGGGGCGGTGGCCCGGCTTCGCCATAGGGGCCCTCGGGCGTGGCCACGGTGTTGCTCGCGCCCCCGCGACGCGCTGGCCGACCGTCTCCCCGCAGCAGCACCGGCGGTTCGACGGCAGCGAGCCCGATCTGCTGGTCGTAGCGCGCCCGCTTGGCATGGTCACCAAGGATGGCGTAGGCCTCGTTCAGCTCTGCCATCCGCGTGGCGGCCTCGGGCGAGGGGTCGACGTCGGGGTGGTAGCGCTTGGCGAGGTGACGGTAGACGACGCTGATGAGCTCGCGGTCGGCCCGCGGGTTGACCAGGAGCACGTCGTAGAAGGTACGGGCCATGTACAGCGCACGATACTGGACCGCGGCCTGACGGCGGAGGCCTGTGATCGCCCCCACGCACTGTCAGCGCGACCCACGCTGTCCTCCGACACGACGTGCTGCGGCGATTGACGGTGCCGCGCGATTCGGGCTACCATCCCCTTTCGCGCCCGAGTGTCTGTCGCGCCGTCTTTGCCTGCGACTCACGCCTCGCGTCGACCCAGTATTCACATCACGCACCGACCGAACCACGGGAAGCCATGTACGCAGTCATCGAATCAGGCGGCAAACAGCACCGCGTCGAGCTTGGCTCGGAGATCCAGGTCGATCGTCTGGACGTCCAGCCGGGCGACTCCATCACCCTCGATCGCGTCCTGCTCGTTGCCGACGGCGACGACGCCGCCATCGGCCAGCCCGTGGTGGATGGCGCCAGCGTCTCCGCGCAGGTGCTGCGCCAGGAGCGGGGTGACAAGATCGTCGTCTTCAAGTACAAGCCCAAGGCCCGCACGCGTGTCAAGCAGGGCTTCCGCGCCGAGCTGACCACGCTGCGCATCACCGATATCGCCCTTGGTGGCAAGAGCGCCGCCAAGGACGCCGAGAAGGCGGAGAAGGCCGAAGCCAAACGTGCGCGCGAGGCTGCGGCCGCTGAGCAGGCTGCTGCCGACAAGGCTGCTGCCGACAAGGCTGCTGCCGACAAGGCTCTGGCTGAGCGGTTGGCCACGGCTGAGGCGACCGCGCCCAAGACAAGAAGCAAGAAGTCGAGTGCCAAGCCCAGCGCTACGCCCGCGGCTGGGGCCGCTCCCGCGCCGGAGGCCGAGATCGAGGCCACTGGCGACAGCGAGTCCCCGTCCGAACCCAGCATCGAGCCCTCGCCCGAGGCTGAGCCCGAGGCCGCGGTGGCCGACGCTGAAGAGAGCAAGAAGGACGAGTGACCCGTGGCTCACAAGAAGGCAGGCTCCAGCTCCAAGAACGGCCGAGATAGCGTCGGCCAGCGCCTGGGCGTGAAGGCCGGCGACGGCGAGCACGTCAGCGCTGGCTCGATCATCGTTCGCCAGCGTGGCATGACGTTCCTTGCCGGTCCCGGCACCGGGCTGGGCAGGGACTACACCGTCTTCGCCACGGTGGACGGCCGCGTGCACTTCGAGCATGCCCGCAAGGACAAGAAGCGCATCCGCGTCTCGGCCGAGTCGCTGGCCAGCTAGGACGGGGGATCCACCAACGACATGAAGCCCGATACGCATCCAAGCTACCACCAGGCCAAGGTCAGCTGCGCCTCCTGCGGCACTGAGTTCACCGTCGGCTCCACCGCGCCGGAACTACGCGTGGACATCTGTTCCAGCTGCCACCCGTTCTACACGGGCAAGCAGACCATCGTCGACACCGCCGGCCAGGTCGAGCGCTTCCAGAAGCGACTCGAACGCTCCGCCAGGCTCTGAGTCGAAGCCGGACCGTGACCCAGTCGCCCGCAGGGCAGGGGGCAGCCGCCCCGCTGAGCGGCGACCCCGGTAGCATCGACGCGCCCCGCTTCGCGTATGGCGGACAGGCCCTCATGGAGGGCATCTACATGCGCGGCAGGGACGCCATCGGCGTAGCCGTGCGGGGTCCGGACGGACAGATCTTCGCCGGACAGGAGAAGCTCGACAGCATCCTTCATCGGAACCGCTTCGCCCGGGCACCCTTCTTCCGCGGGGTGGTGGTGCTCTATGAGACCCTCGTCATCGGCACGCGCTGGTTGATGAAGTCGGGCTCACTGGCTGCCGCCGGCGAGGGCGTCGCCTTCGGTGGCAAGGCCATCGCGTTGACGATGCTGTTCACCATCGGTTTGGCCGTGGGACTCTTCGTGCTGCTGCCGCTGCTGGTCGCACAGGGCGGCGTCTCCTTCCTGTTCGGTGGGGTCGACAGCGGCTGGGAGTCGTTCCTCGTGCACGTCCTCGAGGGCGTCGTGCGCGTCTTCATCTTCGTCGGCTACCTGGCGCTGGTCAGTCGCTCGGCCGAGATCGGGCGCGTCTTCCAGTACCACGGCGCCGAGCACATGACCATCCATGCACTCGAGTCCAACCTGCCGCTGACGGTCGAGAACATCCGCAAGTTCCCCACTGCCCACCCGCGCTGCGGCACCGAGTTCCTGGTCATCTTCATCATCGTCAGCATCCTGCTGTTCAGCCTGCTGGCCGGGACCGAGCTATGGGTCGCCATCCTCGGCCGCATCCTGCTGGTGCCGGTCATCGCGGCTGTCTCGTACGAGGTGCTCAAGTTCGGAGCCAAGCGCCGCGACCAGGGCTTCTGGCACCTGCTCTTCCTGCCTGGCATCTGGGTGCAGAGGATCACGACCAAGCAACCGGACGACTCCATGATCGAGGTCGCTGTGTGCGCCATGCAGGTGGCACTGGCGGCCAACGGTGAAACCGCACCCAGCGGCAGCCTCGACCCCGCGAGCGAGCCCATCCCCGACGTTGGCGAGCTGGCCAGGGAGATGGAGGCGCGCCTCGAGGCGGAGGAGGCTGCTGCCGCTGAAGCTGGGACCCCAGCGACGTCGGGCACCCCCGGCAGCGACGAGGGCGCCGTCCCGGCTGATCCGGGTGAAGCGCCTGCGCCGCGCGCCGGAGGCGCCACGGAGAGCGCATGAGCCTGGAGGCTCGGCTCGACGAGCTCGAGCGCCGGCTCGAGGAGATCGAGGCGGAGTGGTCCGACGCAGGCGTCGCCTCCGACCCCGACCGCAGCCGCAAGCTCGGCCGCGAGCAGGCGCGCATCGGCCCCATCGTGGAGAACCATCGACGCCTGCGCGCCGTGCAGGAGCAGCTCGCCTCCGCCCGTCGCGGGCTGCAATCCGAATCGGATCCCGAGCTCCGCGATCTGACCCGCGAGATCATCGCCGAGAGCGAGGCTGAGGAGGTGCGGCTGGTGGAGCAGCTGCGCCTCCAGCTGCTGCCGGAAGACCCCAATGACGAACGCGACGTCATCATCGAGATCCGCGGCGGCACCGGCGGTGAGGAAGCCGCCATCTTCGCCGCCGACCTCTTTCGCATGTACGCCCGCTATGCCGAGCGGCAGCGCTGGAAGACCGAGACCCTGTCGACCTCCGAGTCGGGGGTGAAAGGCCTGCGCGAGGTCATCTTCGAGATCAGCGGCCAGGGAGCGTGGAGCCGGCTCAAGTACGAGGGCGGCGTGCACCGCGTCCAACGCGTGCCCGAGACGGAGTCGAGCGGTCGCATCCACACCTCGACGGCTACCGTGGCGGTTCTGCCCAAGGCCGATGAGGTCGACGTTCACATCGACGAGACCCGAGATCTCCGCATCGACGTCAAGCGTGCCTCCGGCCCGGGTGGCCAATCGGTCAACACCACCGACTCCGCCGTGCGCATCACGCACCTTCCCAGCGGGCTGGTGGTGGAGATCCAGGATGAGAAGAGTCAGCACAAGAACAAGGCCAAGGCCATGTCGGTCCTGCGTGCTCGCCTGCTCGAGCTGGAGCAGCGCAAGGCGCAGGAGGAAGAGGCCGAGGTCCGCCGGTCGATGGTCGGCTCGGGTGAGCGTGCGGAGAAGATCCGCACCTACAACTTCCCGCAGGACCGCATCACCGACCACCGCATCGATCTCGATGTGCACGATCTGCCCAGCGTCCTTGATGGCGACCTGGACAAGCTCATCTCCGCGCTGATCAACGCCGACCAGGCGGAGCGGCTGGCCGCGCTCGAGGGTCAGCCCAGGTCGGCGCGCTAGGTTTGCCGGAGTCGGTCATGGAGGCTCCTCCACAGCGCGTCGGGGACGTGCTCAACGCTGCCACGGCTCGTCTCAGCGTTGCCGGTTCCGAGACGGCACGCCTCGACGCCGAGGTGCTGCTGGCCCACGTCCTGGGGGTCGATCGCAGCATCCTCGCGGCGCATCCGGAGGCCGTGCTCAGCACCGGCCAGCTCGCCGGCTACGAGTCGCACGTGGCTCGCCGGGAGGCGGGTGAGCCGGTGGCCTACATCCGCGGCGTCAAGGAGTTCTACGGAACCGCCATCTCCGTCGATCGGCGGGTGCTCATCCCACGACCTGAGACCGAGGCGCTCGTGGAGCTGGCTTTGGTACGCATCGCCGCCGACCTCAGTCGGGCGCCACGGGACCGCTCCGATCCGTACCTGGTGTGGGACGTCGGCACCGGCTCGGGCGCCATCGGGGTCGCCATCGGCAACGAGCTACGCCGGCGACGTTACGGCGATGCCGTGCGCTTCTTCGCCAGCGACATCTCGAGTGATGCGCGTGACGTGGCGACCATCAACGTCGTCTCGCAAGGCCTGGCGCATCTCTTCATCTTCGCTGAAGGAGACCTGCTGGACGTCGTGCCGGCACCGCCACGGCCGGCTGACCTGCTGCTCGCCAACCTGCCCTATATCCGCACAGGCACCATCCCGACGCTGGCCGTTGCCGCCAGCTACGAGCCGACCATCGCGCTCGACGGCGGGCCGGACGGGCTGGCAGTCATCCGACGCCTGCTGGACGGCCTGCCCGGCGTGCTGGCGACGGGCGGCGCGGCGCTGCTGGAGATCGGTGACGAGCAGGCTGGATCGATGACGAAGGCGGCGGCGGAGCTGCTACCCGGATGGACCTGCACCATCCATGCGGACCTGTCTGGCAACCCACGCGTGGCGCAGATCGAGATCAGCGATGACTGAGGCGGGTCCGAGCGTGCTGCCGGCGTCCGACCCCGAAGCTGTCATGCAAGCGGTGCTTGCCATGCAGGCGGGCGGCATCGTGGGCATCCCCACGGAGACCGTCTACGGCATGGGGGTGGTGCCCCGCCCCGAGGCACTCGCAGCGATCATCCTCGCCAAACGACGATCCGAGGACAAGGGCATCGCCCTGCTCATCGATGGGCTCGACCAGGTCGATGGGCTGGTCGAGTGGCACCCACCTGCCCGACGCCTCGCCGAGCGCTGCTGGCCGGGCCCGCTGACGCTGGTGTTGCCGCTGCTGCACCCCGAGCTGGTGCCGGACGCGCTGACCGGAGGGCGATCCACGCTCGGCTTGCGCATCCCCGACCATCCCGTTCCGCGCGCGCTGGCGCGCTCGCTGGGGCCGATCGCCGTGACCTCGGCCAACAGCAGTGGGGAGGCGCCGGCGCTCACGGCAGAGCAGCTGGTGGCCGCCGTGGGCCCGTCGCTGACGATGGTGCTCGATGACGGGCCTGTTCGCGGCGGCGTCGCCTCCAGTGTCGTGGTCGTGGATGCCGTGGGCAGCTGGCGGTTGGTGCGAGAGGGCGCGCTCGATGGCCGCGCCATCGCCGCGGCCGTGCGGGAAGGCTGAGCCCGGCCGCGAGTACACTGACCCACGCGCAGGGAACCACCTACGGAGCACCGATGACCCCCACACCCGGCCGCCATCCGGCGGACGCCCCCATCGCCAGCGTGGACCCGGAGCTGTGGCAGGCGATGGTCGACGAGCGCGAGCGCCAGACCTGGAAGATCGAGCTCATCGCCA